>JADLAZ010000012.1 GCA_020849725.1 Chloroflexota bacterium | reverse complement strand
CAGCTGATCGCGCTGCTGTGGCGGGCGGGACGGCGCGAGGAGGCGCTGCGCCAGTACGCGGCCTGCCAGCGACTGCTGCGCGAGGAGCTGGCGGTGGCGCCGGAGGCGGCGACGCTGGCGCTGGGGCAGACGATCCGCGCCAACCCGCCACCCGACTGAGGGCGGGACACAGCAACGGGGGATCTGACCCGGCCGGCCGCGGGCGTGTAACGCTGCTGTAACGTGCGCATGCTACGGTTGTTGGGAGATGACCGGGGTGCGGCGAGGCGTTGCACCGGCGGCACGGTGGCGCCGGTGGCCGGGGACGGCGCGTGGCCCGGGGACAGCGACCGCTGATGGGCGGCGCGGGAGGGGCACGATGAGCCGGGCAGGGGCAGGTCAATACGGCTGGTGGGCACGGGTGCTGGTGACGGCGCTGGTGCTGGTAGTGGTGGCGCTGCTGCCGGGGCCGGGGCTGGTGGTCGAGGAGGCAGCGGCGGCGACACCGCCCCAGCTTGAGAGCGGCGATTTCCACACCTGCGCGGTGCTGACGAGCGGCCAGGTCGTCTGCTGGGGGGACAACGACAACGGCCAGTCGACGCCACCGGTCGGGCTGGTGGCCAGTCAGGTCAGCGCCGGCGGCTACCACACCTGCGCCTTGCGCAAGAGCGACGGGCTGGTCGTCTGCTGGGGTCTCAACAGCTTCGGCCAGCGCACGCCGCCGGCCGGGCTGCAGGCCAGCAAGGTCAGCGCCGGCGGCCACCACACCTGCGCGCTGCGCAAGAGCGATGGGTTGGTCGTCTGCTGGGGTCTCAACAGCGACGGTCGGAGCACGCCGCCGGCCGGGCTGGTGGCCAGCCAGGTCAGCGCCGGCGGCACGCACACGTGCGCGCTGCGCAAGAGCGACGGGCTGGTCGTCTGCTGGGGCTGGAACTACTATGGCCAGTCGACGCCGCCGGCCGGGCTGGTGGCCAGCCAGGTCAGCGCCGGCGGCACGCACACCTGCGCGCTGCGCAAGAGCGACCTGCTGGTCGTCTGCTGGGGTCTCAACAGCGACGGTCGGAGCACGCCGCCGGCCGGGCTAGTGGCCAGCCAGCTCAGCGCCGGCAGCACGCACACGTGCGCGCTGCGCAAGAGCGACGGGCTGGTCGTCTGCTGGGGCTGGAACTACTATGGCCAGTCGACGCCGCCGGCCGGGCTGGTGGCCAGCCAGCTCAGCGCCGGGGGCTACCACAATTGCGCCAGCCGCAAGAGCGATGGGGTCACCCTCTGCTGGGGCAGCAACAGCGACGGCCAGGCGCCGCAGCCGAGCCTGGCGGCGCTGGGACCGGCGGCCGGCCAGGTCGGGCGCAACCTCGTCCTGCCGCTGGGCGACCTGGTCGGCAGCCCGCTGCCGGGCAGCGCCATCTACGTCAAGACGAGCGGCAGCCTGCCGGCGGGGGTGGGGCTGGAGAGTTACGGCGTGATCGGCGGGCGGCCGACGGCGGCGGGCAACTTCACCGTGACGGTGACGGCGACGGACGGGGTGAACTTCCAGCACAGCCGCACCTACAACTTGAGCATCACTCCCTGACCGGTGGGGTGCGTGGCTGGCCTAGCGGCAGCCGCGCACCCCACCCGCGATGGCCTGCGCCGGTCGCCCCACTCGCGCGCCACCGACGAGCATCGCGGGGCAGGATTGGTGGCTTCCGTCATCGAGCGGTGTTCGGCAGTGTGGACAGGTGCGCGCCGCTCGGCACTGGGTGGCTGGCGCCCATGGGCAGCGAGGTCGATCGTTCCGGCAAGGCCAGCGCCAGGGACGTGACTGACCGATCACCCCGCACCGCGGACGTTGCCGCTGGCGCGGGCAGCGCCGCCGTGGCCTGCCGCACCTCCGTGCCCAGCAAGCCGAGCAGCACCCGGTGGGACTCGGGGTTGTTGGGGTGCCACTCGAAGCGCGCCCGCTCGAACCACTGCCAGTGACAGGACAGCGACGAGTTTGCCGCGCGGCCACATCCACACGCTCCCATCTAGCGCGGGGCGTCGTCGCCGGAAGATCACGGCGCGAGGCCGGCCCCCACGACTCTCCATACCACCGACGCGGTACAGGTGCGTTACACGGCCGGCGCCGTGCCAGGAGTTCCAAGTTCCCGGCCCATTGACGCCCGGCTCGAGCCTGCGTAGGCTGGCCCGAACAGGCTGGCGCGCACTGGGAGGAGCAGCATGGCGATCGATGGTCTGACCCAGCCGACACCCTGGCCGGACGGCGTGCGGTGCGCGGTGTTCCTGTCGTTCGATCTCGACGCGGAGTCGGGGGCGCTCTTCCGCGACCCGGCCAATACCGGCCGGCCAGTCACGATCTCACATGGCCGCTACGGTCCGCGCCGCGCCGTGCCGAACCTGCTGACGCTGCTGCGCGAGCAGGATGTGCCGGCGACCTTCTTCGTGCCAGCCTGGGTAGCCAACCACTACCCCGCCGCCGTCGCCGACATCGTCGCCGCCGGCCACGAGCTAGGCGCGCACGGCGACCTGCACGAGCGCCTCGATCAGCTCAGTGGCCCGGAGGAGGAGGAGGCGATCCTGGTCCGCTCGATCGAGACGCTGACGCGCCACACCGGCCGGCGACCGGTCGGCTACCGCTCGCCGTCGTGGGAGTTCTCGCCGGCCACTGTCGGCCTGCTGCAGCGACACGGCTTCCTCTACAGCAGCAACATGATGGACGACTATCACCCCTATCTGCATCCAGGGCCGGCCGGGGCCGCGCCGCTGGTCGAGTTGCCGGTGCAGTGGCTGCTCGACGACGCGCCCTTCTTCTGGTACCGCATCGACCTGCCGACACGCACCATCCAGTCGAACGAGGCGGTCTTCTCGCTCTGGGCCGAGGAGTTCGACGCCATTCACCGGCGCGACGGCCTGTTCGCGCTGACGATGCACCCGCAGATCTCCGGCCGGCCATCCCGCGTCGATCGGCTCGCGCGCCTCATCGAACACATGCGCGCCCACGACGGCGTCTGGTTCGCCACCGGCGAGCAGATCGCCGACCACCTGCGCGATCGCCTGCCCGCTCCCGACCAGTCCTGACCGTGCTCTCCACCGCCTGTCGCACAAGGATTCGCCATGCCCGCTGCCGTCCCCGGCCACCGCTCCGGTCATGCCGAGCTGACGCCCGCCACCGACATTGTCGCCGGCGCTCACGGAACGTGGACGCTGTCCTACACCATCGGCGACCACGGCGTCGATGACCTGGGCACGATCCTTGTCGCCCGCCGCCTCGCCAGTGACTGGGGCATCCCGCAGTTCGATCGGCCGGGCGAGGCTGAGTACACGACAGTGACGACGACCGGCGATGCCAAACTGCGCGCCTGGTTCGACGCCAATGCCTACATCCGGCCCTGGAAGGCGGCCGTCGTCATCCGTGTCCACGACGGTGCGCTCGCGCCGGGTGACACGGTGACGGTCTGCTTCGGCGACCGCGCCGGCGGCGGGCCAGGCAGCCGTGCGCAGAGCTTCCCCGAGACGACCTACGAGTTCCGCGTCGCCGTGGACGCCTTCGGCACGGGGCAGTTCGTCGTCGTGCCGGAGCCGCCGACCGTGCGCATCATCGGCGGGGCGGCCGTGCGTCTGCGCGTGCTGGCGCCGTCTGACACCGTCGCTGGCGAGCCGTTCGCCGTCACCGTGCGCGCTGAGGACGCCTTCGGCAACCCGTCACATGCCTTCGCTGGGCCCGTGCGCCTGACGATCGGCGACGCTGTTGTGGCGACGACTATCTTCGCGCCGGCCGATCGCGGCGCGCGGCGGGTGGAGGATCTGATCGCCACCCAGCCGGGCATCGTGACGGTCACTGCCCATGGCGCCAGCGCCGGCCTGGCGGCCGCGAGCAACCTGATCCGCTGCCACGCCGCGCCGCCGGTCACGCGCCTGTACTGGGGTGACCCACACGGCCAGACGGAGATGGCGGTCGGCACTGGCAGCGTCGAGGAGTACTTCCAGTTCGGCCGCGACTCGGCCGGGCTGGACTTTCTGGCCCACTGCGCCAACGACTTCCAGATCCGCGCCGAGGACCACGCCGAGACGAACGAGATCGTCCGCCGCTACCACGCGCCCGGCCACTTCGTGACCTTCGCCGCCTACGAGTGGTCGGGCAACACGCCGGCCGGCGGTGACCACAACGTCTACTTCCTCCACGACGACCCGCCGATCCACCGCTCCAGCCACTGGCAGATCGACGACCGGTCGGACGAGGCGACCGACCGCTACCCCATCGCTCGCCTCCACGAGACGTATCGCGGTCGCGACGACGTGCTGGTGCTGCCGCACATTGGCGGGCGGCGGGCCAACCTGGCACTGGTCGACCCGACGCTGGCGCCAGCGATCGAGATCATGTCGATCCACGGCCTGTTCTGGTGGTTCGCCGAGGAGGCGCTCGCGCGCGGGCTGCGCGTCGCCTTCATCGCCGGCAGCGACGACCACAGCGGCCGGCCGGGGGCGTCGTTCCCCAGCTCGGCCAGCATCCACTTCGGACTGCGCGGCGGCCTCACCGCCGTCCAGGCCGCCGCGCTGACGCGTGAGGCGGTGTGGGAGGCGATCAGGGCGCGCCGCTGCTACGGCACGACCGGTGAGCGCATCATCGTCGACGTCACCAGCGACGGCCACCCGATGGGTGCCGAGTACCGCGCCGCCGGCCCGCCCCGCCTGGCCATCGCCGTCCATGGCACGGCGCCACTGGAGCGGCTCGATCTGTATCGGGGCAACGAGCGCATCTACCGCCTCCCACTCGGCCCGGTCGAGCCGGGTCGGCGCCTGTCAGTCGTCTGGAGCGGCGCCCGCGTCAAGGGGCGCAACCGTGAGACGGTGTGGGATGGCCAGCTCACGCTGGACCGCGGCCGCATCACCGCTGTCCAGCCGTTCGCGTTCGACAGCCCGCACGAGGGCATCACCGACCACGACGGGCGGCAGGTGTGCTGGCGCTCCAGCACCTGCGGCGACCCGGACGGCATTCTCCTGGACCTCGCCGACGCGGCCGGCGCAACGCTGACCTTTGAGGCGCCGCCGTGCCGCTTCACGCTGCCGCTGGCCGATCTGGGCGACGAGCCGCGCGTGATCGCCGCCGGCGGCGTCGAGCAGCAGGTCGAGGTCGGCTGGGCGCCCACTGAGGACGGTCCCCACTCGGTTACCTTCACGTACCAGGACGCCGCCATTCAGCCGGGCGTCAACGCCTACTACATTCGGCTGCGTCAGGCTGATGGCGCGCTCGCCTGGAGCAGCCCCATCTATGTAGTGAAGGACGCGTAGTCCCGTTCGGCGCGGCCGATCACGTCGTGGCAGATCTCCCCGCGCTCGAAGCGTCCGGACCGGCCTCCTCGACAATCACGCGCACGATGCCGGCGGTCCCGTCCACTTCCAGCAGTTGCCCGTCGGCAAAGGTCGTCGTGGCATTGCCGGCGCCGACCACTGCGGGAATCCGGTACTCGCGGGCAACCACCGCGCTGTGTGACAGCACTCCGCCCGTATCGGTCACCACCGCCGCCGCTGTGGCAAAGAGCGGCGTCCACGGTGGCGCCGTCGCTTTGGCAACCAGCACGTCGCCGGGCTGGAGTCGGCCGGCCTGGGCCAGCGAGTGCAGCACCCGAGCCGGGCCGCGCGTCACCCCCGCCGACCCGGGCATGCCCTTGACTTGATTCGGCTCGTTGGTGCTGGTGTTCGCCGGGCTGAGCTCGCCTTTGAACATGGCCCGGAGCATCGGGCCGCCGTCACTCATCTCAAAGGGCGGCATCGTGCCCAGCATCGGCGGCGGCGTCACGTGGCGGAAGCGCTCCATGTCCGCCGTCCGTTCCCGGACCAGGCGTGCAATCGGGAGTTCCTGGCCGCTCCGCAGTTCGTCGACTGTGAGGCAGAAGACATCACCCACCGCCGCAAGCGTCCCACTCTCAGTCAGTCGCTCACCCAGCGCCAGAATAACCCGTCGGAGGTGATAAAACAGCCGCTGGTCGATCCAGAAATTGTGATCTTCGTGAGCGACGGCGGCGGTCTGCGCCGCCTTCAGCAGCATCTCGAAGCGCGCCACGACCGGCTGTGGGTACCCGACCAGGCGGCCACGTGCCTCCGCCACCGCCTGCTCGCGCTCGGCAGCCAGCGCCGCCGGATCCAGTCCCGGCGCGTCGTCGGGCTGCGGCAGGTACGCGCGCAGGTTTTCGATCGCCGGAGCCGGGTCCTCGATCCAGCTTGGCTGGACGAGCGCGAAGACCGAATTGAGCCGCTGACCATACTCGGCCAGCCAGGCTCGCAGCTCGGCCAGGAACTGCTGGCTATCGTCGGATCGCTCCAGGGCCGGCATCACCTCGTTCGTTGCCTGCTCAGACAGGATCTCGCGCACCGCCGGGATCCCTCGCGCCGCGCGGCTGAGACGCCACAGCGCCCATGGGCTCTGCTCGCCGGAGCGCCTCCGCCAGACAGGCGAGGGAACACTCTGCCGACGGACCAGCATCGGCTCCCTCTCTCTGCTGGGAGGGAGCGGGCCATCAGCGGCGCGAGCAGAACGACATCGAACCCGTGACAAACCCGATTCAACGCTCGCCGAGCGCCGCACCGTTCGGCGGTCCAGCCGACACACCGTGCATTGGCTGACTGCTGCTGCCTTCGCGCCACCGTTGGACACGGCGAAATGCCCGGGTTCGTGCCTATCGGGGAGGCCCTCACCCTGATCCTCTCCCAGAGGGAGACGGAACACCCCACAGGTACGAACTTAAGTAGAGCGGGGACCCGGTACGATCAGGACGATGGCGTCGGCGCGGCGACGGCCCGATCAAGCGGCACGCCAGCGCGCACCAGCAGCACCGGCACGCTCGCGGCACGCAGCACCCGGTCCGCGACCGAGCCGTAGACGAAGCGGCCCAGACCGCCGCGGCCGTGCGTGGTCATGACGATCAGACCGGCGCCGTGTTGGTCGACGGCGTCCAGGATGGCGTCGGTGGCCGGCACGAGGCTGATGATTGGCTGCGCCGTCACCCCCTGGGCAGCCAGCTTCGCGACGATCTCGGCCAGGTACTCCTTCGCTCCCGCCTCAGCCGCCTCGATCGCGATCTCAGCCGACATCAGCGTGCCGTAGCCATCTGGGAAGCCGCCGGCCACGCCCAACTCCGACCAGTAGATGCTCTGCACGAGCACCAGCGGCACACTCGCCTCCTGGCCCAGCATTGATGCCAGTGGCAGCGCATGCTCGGCTAGCTCCGAGCCGTCCAGCGGCACGACGATCGCCCGCGGCGACTCGCCGGGCACCGGCCCCTCGGCACGCGCCCGCACCAGCAGCACCGGCGCCGACGCGCCGCGCAGCACTTTGTCGGCGACCGAGCCGTAGACCCAACGCCCGATACCGGAGCGGCCGTGCGTGCCCATGGCGATCAACTCGACGCCCTGACCCGCCTGAATAATGCTCTCCGCCGGGTCGCCGGCCAGCACCTCGATCGTAACGCTCAGTCCGGCCGCAGTGAGACGCTGGGCCACCGCGTCGAGATACTGTCGAATCTCCTGCTCGTGGGCGGCGGCAGCGGCCGGCTGGCCATGCGGCGGCTCGGCGACGTGGACCAGGCGCAGCGCCGCGCCAGACAGGTGCGCGATCCGCTGCACTGCCGGCAGGATCGATTCCGCGAGCGGCGAGCCGTCGAGGGGAACCAGTATCGTCTGAATCATTCGGGCGCTCCTTGCAGCGATAGAACCAGTCGCGGATCTCTCCCCTCTCAGCATAGCACCGGATGACCGCGCGTGTGGTCGATCTCCTTCCTGGCGCGCAGCAACTCCGAGCACCTTCCCACGCCGTCAGCGAAACCCAGCGCCGGCGGGTGTCCACCCGCCGGCGAACGCGCTGACTGCCGCAGGATCCGGGCCACGATCGATGACGGCGACCCGGCCCGGTCTGCCGACCAGGCGCGGCCAGCGCCAACCAGGCCACGCCACTACGGCGCTGTCGCGGCCGAGTCGGTCACCGCCAGCAGTGAGCGCATGTCGTGCAGGATGGCGTCCAACTCGCGGTGGTTGTGCTCATCGAGCGTCTGCGAGCCGGGGGCGCGCACGCGGGCGCTGTCGATCACGCCGCGCCGGCGCAGCACCTCTTTGTAGACGACCGTGCCCCACATCTGCTCGTAGTTCAGCAGCGGCAGCAGCAGGTTGAACAGCCGGCGGGCCTGGGCTGTGTCGCCCGACTCGAGTGCGTTCCAGACGGCCACGTGGGCGTCGGTCGACTCGCAGGCCGGCATCGTGCCGCAGGCGCCGCGGGCGTACTCCTCCATCAGGTAGCGCCCGGCCATGCCGCCCATCACGCCCTGACATGCGGCGCCGGCCGCCGCCAGGATGCCGGTCACCAGTTGCGGCGCGGTGGCCGTCTCCTCCTTGACGTAGATGACGGTATCGATCTCCCGCAGCAGCCGGGCGACGAACGCCGCCGTCATCGGTGTGCCGACCGGGGCGACGTAGTTCTGGATGCAGATCGGCAGCCGCGTGGCGCGGGCCAGGTCAGTGTAGAAGCCGACGATCTGGTCGGGCGTGCAGTGCCGGATGTAGGGTGGCATCGCGATCAGCGCGTCGGCGCCGACCGCCTCGGCGTAGCGGGCATACTCGACGCTGGCGCGGGTGCTGGCCCCCGACACGCCGACCATGACCGGCACACGTCGGTTGGCCTGCTCGACCAGCACCTCGGTGACGCGCCGGCGCTCCTCGTCGGTCAGGAACGGTCCCTCGCTGGCGTTGACGGGGGCGACGATGCCGTGCGCGCCGCAGGCGACGCAGAAGTCGACGATGCGGCGCAGCCCGGCGATGTCGACCTGATCGTCGTCGGTGAAGGGGGTCGGTGGGATGGTGTAGACGCCGCGGAACGAGATGCTCACCAGTCAGCTCCTTGGACGACACGACGGGCGATCCGGCGACCGCCGCCGGGTCTCAGCTGGTCCATTCTACTCCCATGCAGCCGGCCCGCGCTGACGCGCCAGCCGCATCAAGCGGCAACGTTACTTCCTTGGCTTGTCGGGGTCATCTTTCTT
This sequence comes from Chloroflexota bacterium, assembly GCA_020849725.1. The sequence goes on along the minus strand of JADLAZ010000012.1, from coordinate 34,892 downwards.
GCCATCATCCTTCTTCGGCGGGTCCTTCTTCGGGGAGTCGGGCTTGTCGGCGCCTTTGGTCGGCGCGGGCGCCTCGGGCGCATCCGGCGTCTTGGCCGGCGCGGGCGCCTCGGGCGTGTCGGGCGCGGCGGCAGTCGCGGGCGCCTCAGCGGTCGGTGAGGGCGGCACCGGCGTGTATGTCGGCGGCATAGTAGCCGTGGCCGTGGCGGTCGGCGTGGCCGTCACGGTCGGTGTCGGCGCTGGGGTGACCGTCGGCGGGACGGTTGGTGAGCGCGCGACGGCGACGGCCGGGCCGGGCGCGGCGGGCGTCTTCTTCGAATCGTCGCCCTGGTCGCCATCCCGGTCGTTATCTGGCTTCTTCGTCGGCGTCATGGTGGCAGTCGGCGGCAGTGGCGCGGTCGGGGTGGTGGTCGGGCCAGGGCTGCTGGTCGGCGGGGGAGTCGGCGTGACCGCAGCGGCCGCCGCCGGCGGCGTGGTGGGCGAAGGCAGCGGCGATGTTGCCGCGCCAGTCTGGAGATCGATTGCGGCGACGTCGCTCTGGTTGCCGGCCGAATCCTTGGCCCGGTAGCGCAGCAGCCGGGCGCCGGTCGGCAGAGAAGCGATCATGGCCGGCCGGAAGGCGACGCTCGCTTGCTCATCCGATACTGGCCCAAATGGCTGCCAGGGACCGTCGTCGATCTGGTACGCAGCTTCGGTCACATAGGTCAGATTATCGGTCGCCTCGATCGCCAGCTCACCGCCGGCTTGGCCGAACGGCTTCCAGGCGCCGGTCACCACTGGCGGCGTCTTGTCGATGATGAAGCTGACGCGATAGGGGATGCCATCGGCGCGCACCGTGACGGTGTACGCCCCTTCCGCGTCGACGACGGCGCCGTCGGCGTAGCTGGTCGTGATCGCGGCGCCAGGCGGCGCGTGGTAGCGCACCTCGACCGGCTTATTGTAAACCCCGCCGTTATTCGGGCTGGCAAACGTGACCGGCACGGCCGGGCTGCTGCTGCTTGTCGGCCCCAGACCGGCGCCCGACGCCGACGCGACGACCGGCTGGCAATCCGGCATCGGGCCGTTGAAGATGACCAGCCAGCGCAGGTGATAGCCCTTCTTCGGACCGACGAAGTCGGCTAGCGTCTGGAAGGTCGATCCATCCCAACTGTCTACGACGTGGTAGTTCTCCAATTGATCGCCGAAGCCGCTAGTGATGACGACGAAGTGGCTGTTGGACGGCCGGTCGAAACCGGCGATCACCGGCCGGCCGCCAGCCAGCGCCGCCTCCAGGTCGCGGAGCGTCGCATTGTCGCGCCAGGTGGTGGTCTGGACCCGATCGCCCGAGCAGCGCGCGCGCACGGGGTCCCATTGCAACCCGTTGGCCTGGTTGGCGGCGCAGGCATTGAGCGCCGCCGGATCAGTGCTGGCGCCAAAGTAATTGAAGACCATCGCGGTGCTGGTCAGGGCGCAGCCTTCGGAGCCGATCGTCGTGCCGGCCGGCCGCATCACATTGCGCGCCCAGCGCGGGTCGGTCTGCGCCAGCGGCTGCAAGAGGCACGCTGGGCCGGTCGACTGGCCGGGCACGGGTGCGGCAGGCTTTCCCGGAGCCGGCGGCACAGCGGGCTGCCCCGGCCGCGGCAGGTCCGTCGCTGATGCCAGTGGCGTGGCCGCCACCGGCACGCCCGGCACGGTCATCGGCTCGACCACCTGGCCGGTAGCCAGATCGACCATGCGCGTTTCGCCGCTGCTGTCGCGGTACTCGACGCGCGTGCAGCCGGCCAGGAAGCGCATCGGTGTGCGCTGCTGGCCATAGAACAACTCCGGCCGGAAGCCGTTGGCCGGAGCGCCGCTGAGTACCTTCCGGTCGCCCGCGCCATCGGCGCGGATCGTCCACAATTCCAGCCCAGTCAGGTCGGCGCCGACCTGACCGCGTGTCACGTAGGCGATCACGCCGGGATCGCCCGGCCGGGCCTGGCACCACAGCGGTTTGGCGGTCCAGAACTCGTCGCCGAACTGCTTCAGCAGCCGCTTCGGCTGGCCCGAGTCGACCAGCCACAACCGCGCGCTGTCCATGCTCAAGTCCGGCGCCGTAACATAAATCGCCTGATGGCCATCCGGTGCGACGACGACGAACTTGGCAAACTGGCCGGCGAAATCGCGGCTTGGCTCGCGTGCGACGACGACCGGCGCGGCCCCGGGCGCGGCGTTCGGGTCGACCAGCGCGATGGTGGCCTCTTTGACATCGACGGCCACCTCGGCTGGCGCTGGCGCCTCGGTGGCATAGCGCTCGCCGCAGACAGCAACGTTCAGCGTCGCGCTTTCGCAGCCCAGGCGCACCCCAGCAGCAGCCAGGACCACTGGCACCGCCGCCAGCACGGTAACCAGCGGCCAGCGCCACCACGGCACACCCGACCCATCGCCGTCGCCGGATCCATCGATCGGGGGTAGGGCGGCCGGGATGTTGTCATCCATGCTCGCTTATCTCCACCACATCACGCGATATCTGATGTGTGACGCGCGGCCCGGCCTGCTCGCATGATGAGACGTGGATGGGCCAGCGATCCGGCCGCGTCACTCATTCTGAATGAACGGAACCACGGCGGGATCTTCATCCGAGGTGCTTGATTGTAGGCTACAGGGCCGCCGGAGACAAGGGTCCGGCGCGGAGGCGCGCCGGCTATCCCTGCCGGCGCGCCTTCCAGCGCCACTCGTCGACCGAGCCCTGGCCGCACCCCTGGATGGCCGGCGTCAGCTTCAGGAAGCCCTCTACCTCCTGGCTGCTCGTGAATCGTCCATTGACATAACCGGCACCCAGATCCGTCTGGAAGTTGAAGGCGAAAGAGTTGACCGTCAGCGGTTGAGGCGTGGTGATCCGAGCGGTGCATTCATCTTTCTTCTGGAAGATGATCTCGACGCGCGTGATGACGCGGCCAGCGACCGTCAGACTGATCGGCTCGCCCTTGGCCGTCAGCCCCGACCACTCGCCGTCGATGCCCTCAACGACTGGCTCCGGTGGCCGCTTGTTCGCATGCCAGAAGAAGCGATCGGCACTGGAGCAGCCACTGTCGGTCGACTTGAAATCGCCGTCGCCGTCGATCCGGCCGGCGGTGCTGAAGTCGCCGTTCAGTCGGACGACGATCTCCGGTCCCTCGGCTACGATCGCCAGGCGGCCGTTCTCAATGCGCGGCGGTGTCAGCCCGGCGGCACGGTAGTCGATCTTGGTGACGATCCGGCAATCGCGATGCGGCTTGATGTCGATCTCCAGATAGGTGACGACGCCTTGCTCGACCGTAAACGACAAATCGGTCCCACGCGTGATCGAGCCGTACCAGGCGCCGTCGTATGGACTGGCCGGCGTGGGCGCTGGTAGAACCGGCGTTGAACTTGCCGGCGGAGTGGGTTGAGGCGGGGTTGGCGCGGTGCGGATTTCCCTACCGAGCAGGCCGAACTGAACGTCGAACGGTGGCTCGTTGCCGGGATGGCGCTCGAAGCGCGCCCGCTCGAACCACTGCACCTCGCGGCTGACGCCGTCCACGATCTCGGTCGCCATCTCGCCTAGCGGCAGCCCGAACAGTGCCAGGTTCTCGGCCTCGGACAGGCCCGGTTGCCCATCCATCTCTACGCCGCTGGCCCGCCAGGCGGCCAGAAACCGATCGCACACATTGTGGCGCGTCTCCGAGAAGTAGCGGCATTGCGGCCGCGGCTCGCTCGGCGGAAAGCTGGCGGCGCTGCGTCCATCCAGCGCCAGCCGCGCCAGACCGAGATGGCCGAGTTGAACATCGTACGGCGGGGCGAGGTCGGCGTGGCGCTCGAGCCGATGGCGCTGGAACCACTGCGCCGGCACGGTCTTGTTCCCGACTCGTTCGGTCTGCTCGGCGGCGATCGGCAGGCCAAAAGCGCGCTCGCCGTCGTTCTGCTCCCAGACCTCACGGATGCGCCCGCTGATGCAGTAGCCAGTGTCGGGGAAACAGCGCTCGTCCGCCTGGGCGACCACCGCCGATGCCGGCAGTGGCAACAGTGACAGCAGCGCCAGCGCACACAGCCAGAGCAAGAGGCGTCGCGGCATAGCGTCTCCTTGGCGATGGACCAATGGCAGTGGCATCGGTCCACTTCTCTCCGGCGACTTCCAAGCACACTGCCCGGCAGGCGCCGCGTCAGTCTAACTAGCAGCGCCAAGCAGCGCTACCCCGGCGCACCGTAGACCGATCGCAGTGGACCTCGGCACGCGCCCGGTTCAAGCGCTGGTCACCGGCGCCCGCGTGGAGTACCATCACCGGCCGGCGCAGCACCAGGGTGAGAGAGGGACATGATGACCACCTACCGAGCGGCGATCATTGGCCTGAGCGGCATCGCGGCGGCCGTGCCGGACCCGGCGTCCGACCCCGTGCTGGGCACGGCGCTGCCGAACTCGCACGCGGCTGCCTACGCGGCCGTGCCGTCGACGCGCGTCGTCGCCGTCTGCGACCTGCAGCCAGCTCTGATCGAGCGCTTCCATGCCGACTGGGGCGCGGTCTTTCCCGAGGTGCGCGGCTACACTGACTATCGCCAGTTGCTGCGCGACGAGCGCGTCGATCTCCTCAGCGTCGTCACGCCCGACGACCGGCACGCCCAGATCGCCGTCGACGCGGTGGCGGCCGGCGTGCGCGGGTTCTTCTGCGAGAAGCCGATCGCGACGACGCTGGCCGACGCCGACCGGATCATCGCCGCCTGCGCCGCCGCCGACGTCCCGCTGCTCATCAACCACACCCGCCGCTGGTATCCGGACTACCTGGCGGCCCGGCGCCTGGTGCGCGCCGGCGCGATCGGACCGCTGCGCCGCATCGTGGCGACGCTGGGCGGGCCACGGGCGATGCTGTTTCGCAACGGCACGCACCTGATGGACGCCATCTGCCTGTTCGCCGAGCGTGAGCCGACGTGGGTCATTGGCCGGCTGGACGATGAGCACGCTGACTACGGACCACGGTACGCTGGCGATGGCGGCCGCGACCCGGCGACGGACCCCGGCGGCAGCGCGCTGATCGGCTTCGACGGCGGCCTGCGCGCCCTGGTCAACGCCTCAAAAGAGACGCCGCCTGCCTTCGAGTTCGATCTGATTGGAGCGACCGGCCGGCTGCGCATCGGCCGCGATGGCGCGGAGCTGACCCAGACTGCCACCGGCGAGTACCCGACCAGCCGCTACCTGCCGCCGCCACCGGTGACGCGCGCCGGTATGGCCGCCGCCGTCCAGGAGCTGGTGGACCTGGTCGAGCGCGGCGGCACGCCCTCGTCGTCCGGCGCCGATGCCCGCCGCGTGCTGGCGCTGCTGTTGGCGATCCTCCAGTCGAGCGCCGCCGGCGGCCAGCGTGTCGATTTTCCCATTGCCGACGCGTAGGGGCACGGAGACTGCGACAGGACGCGAACCGCTCAGGTCCACTGGTAGGGGACAATCCGGCCGTCGTCGAGACGCACTTCGTAGGCGGCGGCCGCGCCGGCAGTCGTGTCGTAGATGACAAAGGTGGCCGCCACGTCGCGGCGACCGGTGGGATCGTAGCCCATCACTGGGCCAGGATTGATCGTCAGCGCCCGGCCGAGCTGTTCGATGCGGAACAGGTGGTTGTGGCCGTAGCAGACGAGATCGTCCTGGCCGGCGGCAGCGATGCCGAGCGCCAGCTCCGGGTAGTGGTTCATCGCCACGCTTCGACCGTCGAACTCGGCCCGGAAGAAGGCGCCGTGGAGGTGAACGGCGTCGGCTCGGGCCGCGTTCTGGGCGATACGGAACAGATCACCGTCGTTGTTGCCGAAGACGATGTGAACCGGCCGGCCGGCCGCGCCCTCGGCCAGCAGGTTGACGACGAACGGTGAGCACAGGTCACCGCAGCAAAGAATGGCATCGGCGGCGGGCATTCCCGCCAGCGCAATGCGCAGGTTCCACACATGGTCATGGATGTCGGAGAGGATCGCCAGTTGCACGCACTCCCTCCATTCCCGGCGTGGCTGTCCCACACCATTGCGCCAGCATCGGACCCATCGGGGGTAGCCGTCAAGTCGGCTGGACCTCGTTGCTCGCCTGGTCAACGGTTGTTATTGCGCAGAATGGCTCTTCTGCGCAATATAGCGTCTCGCCAGCCACTTACGGATTGACCGCCGGGGCGATCGCGCCATCATTCACACCGCTGTAGCCGATGGTCGCGTGGCCGCCATCGATGCCACTCCCGTAGACAAAGTACATCGCTCGCTCGGCGACGATGCCGCCGGCGTGGGTCGTCTCGACCGCCGTCGCCACCGCCTGGCCCCGCCCGACGCCTTGCGCCGCACCATGCACTGCCAGCACCGCGCGCCGTCCGCCCGCCAGTCGCAGGCTGCGCCGCGCTAGCGTGCCGCTGCTCAGGTGGTAGGTCACCGTCACATCGACGGCCGTCGCGTTCGGATTGAGGACGATCAGCTCCTGGTCAAAGCCGGCGCCGGTGTAGCCCTCGGCGAACAGCCAGGCCCGCGCTGGCGCCACCGCGCCCAGCGTCGTGTGCCCACCGGTCACACCCAGCGGCTCCCACGTCGGCGTGTAGCGGAAATAGACCGGCCGCTCGGCCACGATCGGCACACCGTCGAGCGTTTCAACGATGACGCCGAAGCGCTTGCCACGCGGCACGCCGGCCGGGTCATCGGCGATGGCCACCGTGGCGCGGCTGGCCGCCGCGACCGTCACCTCGGCCTGACGTGGCGTCGCCTCGCCATCGATGAGGTAGGTCAGGCGCACACGGGTCGGACGGGCCTCGGGATTGAGCAGCGTCACATAGGTGTCGAACCCGCCCATCGTGCTGCCGTCAGGGAAGTACCAGCGTGGGCGAGGGGCGGCGGCGCCGATGACGGTGTGCCCACCAGTTATGTCGCCCTCAGGCCCAAAGCGAAAATATATCGGCCGCTCGGCGACGATGCCAGTCAGCAGGGTCGTCTCGACCAGCGCGCTGACTGACTGACCACGGCCAACGCCGTCGACCGGGTCATGGACGGCAACGGTAGCCCGGCTGCCAGCCGGCACGATGCGGGTTCGCACCACCGGCGCCTGCTCGCCGGCGAGGAAGAACGTGATCGTCACCGGCGCATCATCAGTGTGCGGATTGAGCAGTGTCAGATACGTATCAAAGCCGCGGCCGGTGTAGCCTTCGGCAAACCACCAGCGCGCGCGCGGCGCGGGCACGCCCAACGCCGTGTGCCCGCCAGTGATGCCGTCGCCGTAGGTAAAGTAGATCGGTCGCTCGACAACCACACCGATGCCATTGGTGCTGCGCACGCGCGCGCCAACAGCCTGGTCGCGGCCGACACCTTCGGTGTCGTCGTGGACGGCGATCGTCAGGCGGCTCGTCGGCGCGACGAGCCGGTGGCGTACGACAGGCGGCGCGCCGGTCAGATAGTAGGTGATCTCGATGGCGGCCGCGCTCGCGTTCGGGTTCTGGATGGTCAGGTACTCGTCAAACCCAGGACCGGTGTAGCCCTCAGCGAAGTACCAGTCCGTCGCGCCAGCCAGGGCCGCCGGTGGGACGGCGGTTGGCGGCACGGTGGCTGTCGGTGACGGCGTGCGTGTCGAAGTGGCCGTCCGGGTCGGCGTGGCCGTCCGGGTCGGCGTGATCGTCGACGTCTCGGTGGGTGTGCGGCTGGCGGTCGGCGTGCGCGATGGAGTCGCCGTTGGGCTGGTGGTCGGGGTACGACCGGCGGTAGCGGTTCGAGTCGGCGTGGCTGCCACCGACCCGCCGGCGGTCGGCGTGCGCGTCGCGCTCCCCGTTGGCGGCAGCGTGGCCGGCGCGGTCGGCGTAACCGACGCGCCAGGCGTGGCCGTAGCCGTGGCCGTGGCCATCGCACTGGCGGTCGACGTCGGGCTGGCAGTCGTCGTTGGAGTGGCTGCATCGACCACATTCGCCGTCGTGAACAGATAGACCTCCCCGGGATATGTCCAGTCGTCGCCGTCGCCGGCCGCGCCCACGTACCACTCGTGGCGCGTCAGCGGCGCCAGATGTCTCGCCTCCGCTGGCGTCAGCCGCAGGCCAACCACCGCCCGCCCGTCGATCTGGCGCCGCTGGAGCCGGCTGTCGTCCGCTCCGACCGCGAGGTCGAGGGCGACCGCCGGTCCTCGCCGCACGATCAGCCGGTAGCTCGTCGCATTCGCATCCGCCATCCACTCGAAGGCGTCAGCCCCCGTGACGCTCATCGCATCTGCACCGGGCGCAACCAGCGCCGGCGTATCCACCGGCGCGCTGCCGGTGGTGAAGGCCGCCGCCAGCGGGCCGCTGTAGCTCCAGCCGACTGGCTGGGCGCCATTGCGCGCGCCGACCGCCCACTCGTAGTGGGTGCGCGCCGCCAGGTGCGTAGAGCCATTCAGTGGCAGCCGGTAGCGGTAGACGGCCTGAGCCGCGAGCGGGTCGGCGGTGCGTGTCAATCCCTCGGCTGCTACCTCTACATCCAGCAGCCAGGTCGCAGCGCCGGCCACCCGCACGCGCACGCGGAATTCGGTGGCGGCTGCAGCAGTGTCCAGCGCCGGGTCGTGCCAGACGAACTCGGGCGCGCGGTCGACGCCGGCCGCGCCCGTCCCTGGCTGGAGCAATCGCGGGGCCAGCGGCCGCAGTGAAGCCGTGCCAGCCAGCGCGATGTCGACCGGCGGCGCCGGTATCCAGCCGGCTGTGTGCTCGTTAGTGGCACTGATCTCCCACGCGGCAGCAGTCGCGCCAGCCAGGGCAGCGGCTGCCTCGACCGGCAGCGCCCACCGATACAGACGGCCGTCACCGGCGGGGCTGTCCATTGCGGCCACCGCGCCAGCCATCAAGACGCGCTCGACCCGCACCTGTCCCATCTGCATCAGGCGCAAGCGAAACGCCGTCGCCGCGCGGGCTGAGCCAGCGCCGGGGTCGCGCCAGGCGAACGCCGCGTCCGGCTGAACCGGTAAGTCGCCCGCCGTGGGCCAGGCAGGAACCGGGACCATCGCCGGCCCGCCTTCGTCGGTCGGTGGTGGCGGCAGTCGGCCGGCGAGCGACAGGCGAGCGATGCCGCCACCAGGCGGCAGTCCGATTGGCATCGCCAGAAGCAGCGCCGAGCCGTCGGCGCGCACCGCCAGATCGCCCGACTGAGACGCGGAATGACCATCGTCAACGCAGCCGGCGTGGGTCAGGTCCGGCCGCAGGACGACGACCCGACCGCCACCCGAACCGCACGGCAGCGCCTCGCCGCCAGCCGCTCGCAGGTAGATTATGCCTGCATCGTCGGCATCCAGCCCGGTGGCGGGCATGGCCAGCTCCGGTCGCGCGACCTGAGGCGACGCGCTCGATGCATCAACACTCACCGTCACCAGCCGTACCACGCGCGCCGCGCTGCCCGAATCGCGCCAGCCGAGCGTTGCGACGATCGTGCCATCCGGCTGGAGAGCGACCGCGGGCAGCGACCGCGCCGACCCTGGCATGGTCGCGTCGACCGGGTCGAGTGCGGCGACGGCGACGCGCGCCGCCGTGACGACGCCGCCGTCCAGGCGCAGGTGCAGCACTAGATCGCGCCGGTCGAAGCGCACGCCCAGCGCCAGGTCCAATCGATCGCCCCGCCGCAGTAGCGCCAGGTCGCTATAGCTGGCCAGCCGCGCATCGAACGACAGCAGACCGATCGTCGCCCCACTGGCGATGTCAGGCACGGTCCCAGTCGCTACAGCGACCTCGGCCAGATCGAGGGACCGCACCAACCCCAAGGTATCGCCATCGTAGACAGTGACGCGACCGCCCTCGCCGGCCGCCAGCCGCCAAATGTGACCAGTCGTCGGGTCGCGCTCCAGCCGGCTGGCCTCGCCCCGCCCAGCCCCGGCGACGATAGCCTGGTGCAGCAAGGCCCCGGCGGCATCGTAGCGCGCCAGCATCAAACCGAGCGGCTCGCGGATGGCGGCGACCACGCCGCCGTCGGGCAGCGCAATCAGCCCCGTCACGTCACGGCCAGCGGCAATGACCGGCACGGACGGCTCGGCCTCGGCTGCCACCGCTCGTCGACCGGTCAGTCCACCACCGCTGGCCACCAGCACGCTGATGCAACCGACAACCAGGCCGTAGTACAGCCAGCCCTGGCGCGGCATTCCCCTGCCCCCGGCTCAGGTGGCGAAACGCCAGCCCCACCCAGCCGGCGCCCGAGAATCGTGACCACCAGGCACGTCGGGGCAGTATTCATGGTTCGACTGAGGCTGTCAATCTGGCTGAGCGCATGATGTGAAGCCGGCGCACTGATTGGATCAGGCGGGCCGGCTCAGTTGAGGCCCCCAGCGGCGGCTTGCTCAATCAGGCGGTTCACCGGCCACGGCCGCGGAAAATCGTGACCAGCGCGCAATTCCAGCAGCACCGGTCCATCGGCCGTCAGCGCCGCATCCCAGGCTCGGTCAAGGTCGGCCGGGTCATCGACGCGGATGCCTTGCGCGCCGCACGCCTCAGCGTATTGCACGAAGTCGACGCGGCCGATATCGGTCGCGTAGGCCCGGCCGAATTGCATCGTCATGGCATTGTTGATCATGCCGATCTGGCCATCGGCATGCACCGCCATCACGACCGGCAGCTTCAGCTCGCACAAGGTCACGAAGTCGCTGGACGCCATCAGGAACGACGTGTCGCCAGTCAGTCCGACGACCTTCTGTCCCGGCCGCGCCAGGCCGGCTGCCAGCACGCCCGGCAGCGCGTAGCCCATCGCGCCCCACGAGCCAGACTGCAGGTGCGAGGCCGGTCCAAAGGTCGGCAACTGCAGCGGCGCCCACAGCTTGACGTTGGAGACGTCACTGATGACGATCGTGTCCGGTGTCATGCGTCGTCCCAGCGCCGCCAGCGCCTGACCGATGTGCCAGGAGCGGGCCGAGGCGTGCCTCGCCAGCTCAATCTCCAGCCCGCTTGCCAGTAGCCGCTGCGCTTCAGCGCAGCGCGCCAGGACCTCCGGGTTCGCCGGTCGCGCGCGGCCGGTCTGCGCCAGCGCCATCAGCCAGCCAGCCAGCGCCGCCACCGAGGCCGCCTCGTAGCCGATCGGTGTAGCGGCATCGTCGGCCGTGTCCAGCCGCAGCAGCCGATCGCCCAGGCTGTCCGTCAGCGCCCGCTCGGCCTCGGTGCCCCGGCGCAGGCCGATGCCCAACACCAGATCGGCCTCATCAACGGCCCGTGCCGCCGCCGGATGGCTGCCGGTCGCACCGCCACGCCAGACGCCGATCGACAGCGGATGCACCGTCGGCATGGCCGCGTGCGCGTCCCAGGTGTGCGCTACGGGCGCCTGAAGCCGCTCGGCCAGCGCCACCAGCGCCGCCGTCACAACCGGCCAGCCGGCGCCCTTGCCGACGACGATCGCGATCTGGTCGGCCTGGTCGAGGCGCGCGGCCACCGCCGGCGATACAGCCGGCACGGCTGGCGCAGCGTCCACAGCGGCGGGCATGATCGTGGTGGCCGGCTCCGCCTGCAGCGTCGAGAACGGGATCTCGACGTGGACCGGTCCCGGCCGGCCACTCGTCGCCAGCGCGAACGCCCGCGTCAGCGCCGCTGGGATATCGGCCGCCGCGCCGACCCGTGTCGACCACTTCGTCACCGGCTCGAACGCCCGCTGCACGAAATCGACGCCGTCGACGCCATGAAATGCCTCGCGCGCCGCATCATTCGCCACACCACCGGAGATATGGACGACCGGCGCGCCGGCAGCGTATGCTCCGGCCACGCCAGGCAGCGAGTTGAGCGCGCCGGGGCCAGCGGTCACCAGCACGACACCGGGCCGCCCGGTCAGTCGGCCATAGACCTCGGCCGCGATTGAGGCCGTGTTCTCGTGTTTGACCGTGATCGGCCGGATCGCCGGCGCGTCGGCCAGGGCGTTGAAGATCGGCACGACGTGATCGCCGTCGAGGCCGAAGAAGAGATCGACACCGTGGGCCTGGAGGCTAGCCACGACCGCCTGGCTGGGGGTGAGGCGCCGGGTCGCGGCCGGGGCGGACTCGGTCGTCTGCATCGCGTCGACTCCTTTTCGCTGCCCGCGTCCCCGCGGAGGCCGGGGTGCGGTCGCTGCGGCTCCAATGCCGGCGATCCTAGGGCAGGCCGGTGCGCCTGTAAAGCGGCCGTCCCACCTCCCCGAACCAACCCATCGCGGCTGGGCCTACAGCGCCGGCTGGCTACCGAAGCTCTGGACCGTATAGCTCTCGCCGGGCCGAACGAGCATCGTGTGCGTCGGCTGCTGCGGCCCGCCATTGACCGCTACGCGCTGATAGCGCCCAGTCGGGTAAAAGGCGACCGTGCGCGCCGGGCCGTCCAGCACCGTCAGTGTGTAGCTGTCGGCCCGCACCACCAGCCGGAAGCGCATGTTCTGGTACAGGAGGCCGTCGGCCTGATCGTCGGCCACCCGGCGCAGCGGGTTTGGTTGGATGATCAAGGCCCGCGGTGTCGGGCGCAGGCCGAAATGGGTGCCGTAGACCGCATCAAACCAGGCGCCGTTGTCCCACAAGCGCCCACCGTCGTGCGTTTCGCCGCCACCGTGGCGCGCGTTTGGCGCTGCCCCGAACTCGGCCATCGGCGGGTATTGCATGCTTGCCTCTTCGTAGCGCGCCAGCATGTAGGCGGCGTCGTCCAGCGCACCAAAGCGCGCCCGCACCGCGACATCGTGCCCGACCACCCAGGGCGCGTTGGCATCCAGCAACCAGCGACGCGCCGGCGGCACGCCCGAGCGCAGGAACGCTGCGTCGTAGCCACCAAGCATCAGGCGCAGCGGAAACGCGTTCTGGTTGATGAACTCCTCGCGCCGCTCGCGCAGGAGGCGAGCGAGTGCGCGCAAACGCTCGTCATCCGTAATCAGGCCGACGCGCACCGCCATCAGGATGCCAAACGTCTCGAAGCCATCCACCAGTCGGCCATCGGCCTTCTTCCAGGCAATCGGGTAGCCACGCTCCGGCTGCCAGTAGCCACCCATGTCCAGCGGCCGGTTATAGGCGAAGCGCATGCGCTCGGCGTAGTCGCGGTAAGCCACGCCGTCCCGCCCGATCAGTTCCGCCAGCTCGGCCAACTCCAGATGCGCGAGATAGAACGACGCAATCGCATAGGTGTGCATGACGCCGTTCTCAACACTGTCGAAATAGCCATAGGGATAGATGTCGCGGTCCGGCAGGCCGTCGTCGTTCGTGTCCAGGCGCCGGATCCAGTCGCGCACCCGCACCAGCGTGTCGAAATGCTCGGTCACAAAACCGACGTCGCGCGTCTTGCTGGTATAGGCGTACACGCCGTGGATCAGATCGGGCATGGCATCCCAGGCGCCTCGGTTCTCGGCATTCCCGGCCTCATCGAAGAACTCCGGCACGACGCCGTCGGCGCTCGTGCGGCGCAGGAACTGCGCCAGGGTGTTGCGGAACGGCCGGCTATCATCCAGCACATAGCCGTAGGCTTTCGTGGCCATCGCTACATCGCGTATCCAGACCGAATCCGGGTAGGATGTCATCGAGGCGGTGAGTACGCGACCATTGCTTTCACTGACAAATACGTTGCCGTAGTAGCCAGCCGTCAGCAGGAATGCCTCGACCGCTGGACTGAAGCTGCTACTCGCCTGCTGCAGGCCAGCCTTCTGGCCGACCTGAAAGCGAATGCTGGTCTGGATGCTAGCGCTCGCCACCGGTGGCCGGTCGGTGTACAGCAGCAGGCGGTCATGCCCGCTGCTGTCGCGCTCGCCGCGCGCGCGCGTCAGCTCCGCGCTGGTCGCAGTGAACGTGAGCGCCGGATCGCGATGCACCACGCCATGGAGACCGTGATTGCCGAGCCGGGTGATGGGTTGGTCGGACAGCGTGTAGGCGGTGCCGCACACCAGCACCAGTCGATCGCGCACGGCGGTCGGCGTGGACTGCACCATCAGCCCGGTGGCGCTCACCTCGCCCGGTCGCAGGAGGCGATCGACTCGATCGAGCGTCACCACCGGCACGGTGCGCGACAGCGCCAGCGACCAGGACGAGCGCGCCGCATCGCCGATCTGAAAGTCGTCCAGATGCACGACGACGGTGTCAGTCTCTTCGCGCACGACCAGGGTCGGCGCCTTGTGTTGCGCGGCAGGGGCCAGGGCCGGCTCCCAGGCGCCATTGACGACGGCGCCTGGCGTGAAGCGCATGATCTCGCGCCAGCCCGCCCGGCCGGTCGCCACCGGCGTGCTGCCCGGATCGGTCGTCAGAATGGCGAGGCCGGCATACTGCGGGTCGTAGGTCACGGCCAGCCCGGCGGCCTCAGCAACGCGCCCCGGTGGCCCGGCCGGTTCGACCGGCGCCGGCGATCGCGGGTCACCGACCCAGGCGAGTGTGCCGCCGACCAGGGCAAGGCTCAGGAACACCAGCAGAAGCGCGATGCCATGCCGGTGTCTCAACACCAGAAGCTCCCCGGCGCGCAGGTCGGCACCGGTCGGGGGCCAGGTGTTGGCGTCATCGCTGGCCCAGCGCCCGGCACGGGTGCGGGCCGTGGCGTGGCCACCGGGAAGACATCATCGCCAGGTAGGCTGGGGCCGGCGGCCGGGTCCTCGCGCGGCGCCGGCGGCGCGATCAGCGTCAGACCGTCGGTCGGGCGCAGCATCGGCACGACGCCGCCCAACCAACCACCGAGCGTGCGCCGCAGTGCGACCCAGTTCACCATGCCGCTCGCCGGCCACGACGGCCGGCGCTCGTTCGTCGGCGTCTCGGTCACCCGGCGCTGACCGCTGCCGTCGACGCGAACGCTGTAGAGTTCCTGGTTGCCGTCGCGATCGGAGGTGAACGCCAGCGACCGCCCGGTCGGCGACCAGGCCGGCAGCGTGTCGTTGCCGGTCGAGGTGACGACGCGGCGCACCTCCGTACCGTCCAATCGCATCACATAGATCTGCCAGCGCCCATCCCGGTTCGATTGGAAGGCCAGCAGACTGCCGTCCGGCGACCAGGCCGGATAGCGGTCATCGTACAGCCCGGCGGTCAGCGGCACGACACCACCGCGCTGGCCGAGCATGTAGAGGTGCGTGAAGCCACCACGATCTGAGTGAAAAGCCAGCGTCCGGCCATCGGGCGACCAGGCCGGCGCCTCGTCATTGGCGCCCGAGTTGGTGAGCTTGCGGAGGGCGGCGCCATCGGCCCGCACTACGTAGATGTCCCAATTGCCGGCGCGGTTCGATTGGAACGCGATCTCGGCGCCATCCGGCGACCAGGCTGGCGCCCGGTCCTCGGCCGGGTGCCGGGTCAGATTGCGCGGAAACGCGCCGTCGGACTCGGTGATGTAGATATCGCTGTTACCGTCCTGGAAGTGGACCAGCGCGATGTTCCGGCTGGTCGGCGCGAAGCGCGCTTCCATCTCCAGGGTCGGTGAGCTCGTCAGCCGGTCGGTACTGCCGCCACCGGCGGTGGTGACGTAAATCTGCGGCCGGAAGCCAGTGTCGCGGTCCGACTCGTAAATGATCCGGCTGGCTGGCGTCAGCAGCCAGAGCGTCGCCAGCAGCGCGCCGAGGTGCGCCGCCGCCGTCGTCGTCGAACCGGCCCGCCACCACACGAACAGGCTGCTGACCGTCACCAGCGCGGTCAGCGTCAGGCCGACGACGGTCTCACGCTCCTGCCAGGCGATTGCGATCAGCCCGGCGACAATCCCGACGGAGACGCCCGTCAGCAGGCCCACCGCCGCCGCCTGCCGGCGTCGCCCGCGCTGCTTCACGCCGCCGGTGATGAGACTGGCGCCAAACGCCCACAGCCGATCGATGGGCGACAAGACACCGGGTCCTGCTGGTGGGCGTGCGGCCACGCGGCTCGGGGTCGGCGCGGCGTGGACTGTCGCAAACCGCGCCAGCCGACCGCGCACATCACCCGGTGGCGGTGCTGGCGGCTCGGCGGCTGGCGTCTCACCTGGCATGATCAACTCAGCCATCACCAGCGCCGCGCCAGCCGCGGGCGCGGTGTCTTGGCTTGTCTCGTCGTTGGTCCGTGCGCCACCGTCAGCCGGTGTTGGCACGCCGCCGGTCGTCATGCGCTATCGACCCCAGCTTGGCGCCCAATCATGCGGCGGCCCATCGGTCAGCCGGCGCACCTCAGTGAGGGTGTCAACCTTGAGAATGTACAGGTCCATGTTGCCGTCGCGGTTTGATGCAAAGGCGAGCCAGGCGCCATCCGGCGACCAGACCGCCAACTCATCCGTGGAGGCATTCTTGGTAAGGTTCTGCTGCTCGCTGCCATCAGCATTCATCAAATAGATCTCACTGTTGCCGTCACGGTCGCTATGGAATGCCAAGGCGCTCCCGTCCGGCGACCATTGCGGATACGAATCGGCGCCGGCACTCTTGCTGACGTTGATCGCCGGCCCCCCCTCGGCCTTGACGACATGGACCTGCATTTTGCCGGTGCGATCGGATTGGAACGCGATCCGTGCCCCATCCGGCGACCACGACGGGAGGTTGTCGTCCGACGGTGTGTCGGAGATGTTCCGTGGCTCCGAGCCATCGGCTCTGCTGATGAAGATATCCCAGTTGCCGGCGCGGTCCGACCCATAGGCCAGGAACTGACCATCCGGCGACCAGGCTGGGTGGCGGTTGTTGCCGACGCGACTGGTGACGCGCTGCAGGTTGCGGCCGTCGGCGTTGACCACGAAGATATCGTCGACGCCACCGATCCGGCCAACGAAGGCGATGCGCTGGCCATCAGGCGAAAAGCGCGGGTTCCAGGCGTAGGGCACCGAGATCGGCAGACGCGTCACGGCGCTGCCATCGGGCCGCATCAGGAACAATTGCGGCTGTCCCGGCGTGTCGCGGTCGGATTGGAAGACGATTCGGCCGCTGATGACGTCAGCCGCTGGCTTCGCTGTCGTTGGGTCGGGCGGTGGCACGAGCAGCAGCCGCGGCACGAAGATGGCCGCCGCTGCCAGAACCGCCAGCACGGCCAGCATCACCAACGTGATGACCAGCCAGTGTCGCCAGCCCCGGCCGGAGGACGTCTCCTCAGTATCATCGTCCAGGACCGGCGCTGGCGGCGCTGGCGGCGCCATCGGCGCCGGTGCGCCGAACATGACCGGCACCTCGCCCGCCGGTCGGCTGGGCGAAATCTGCTCCACGAAAGCCAGTTCCAGCCCAACCGCCGGCTCACCGGCAGCAATGACCGGCGCCGGCGCGGCCTCATCGTCGTCGAGTACCTGTGACGGCAGCCGCACGGCGCGGTCGCGCCGTGTCACAGCCTCCTCATCCGCCAGCTCCGGCGGGGCTGTTGGCTCCGACACGGCCGCCGGCGCCACGGAGCCGATTTCCAGCGGAGCGGAAGGCGACTCCGGTGGCGACGTGATGACTGACGCCGCGACCAATTCTGGCTCGGCGGCGCGCAAGAGCGCTGCCACCGTCGGCGGCAGCGGCTGATCAGTGAGGCCCGTGCCAACCATCGCCTTCACCTGGCGCAGTTGCGTCTCAAGCTGTTCGAGCTGAACCATCGTCTGAACCTGGCGCAATTGCGTGTCCAGCCGATCGAGGCGAGCTAAGATCTCGGCTGCCATCGGCGCCGGCAGCGCCGCGGTAGCGGCTGGTGTCACTGGCGGTGCTGCCGCCGGTGCTGGCGCCGGTTCGGTGGCCGCCGGCCGGCGGCTCGCCGGGGTCGACCGCGGCTGCGGCGGACGCGGCTCGTCCCCGTGCCGCCGCTGCTGGATCTGCGAGTCCAGTTGCCGCAGCATCGAGAAGACGTCGTCCGACTCGCCGCTCGTCCCCCGCGACCCATTGTCAGCGCTCATGGTCGCTACTCCTTCCGACCAGCATGCAGACGCCACCGTCGTTGACGCGCGTCGTGCCCGCTCCGGCCCGACCGCCATGCAACTGATGGTGTGGCTTGCTGCGCTCCCTCGCTGCTCACATCATACCACGCCAGCCCACCATTGCCGCCAGTGGTTCGGCGTCCGTTAGAGCCTGGTATGAGGCCTCCCGTGACGGTGTCTGCTCGCATCGGTCGACCCGCTCCCGTTCCATCCTCGGGCATATCGGTCATCGTCGCTGGCAGCAGGGCAATCCGGCGCACAGCCCACCGCTACCCTCTGTCTACGACTCAGCCGCCTGAGCGTTACAATCACGGGGTTCCAGCCCGGCGCGCACGATCGTCGTCACCACGCCATCCTGATCGGAGTATCGGCCGCCAGGCCGCGCGGTTGACCTGGCGAGCAAGCCCAGCCATCGTGGATGGCACGCTGGCCACCGGTTAGAAGCCGTTAGAATGTCGTTGATGACCTCACCTGCTGCCCGCTCAGGCATCGGAGGCTGCATGGATCGCCCCTACGACCTGGCCGTGGCTGCCGCCACAGCAGTCCGCACTCATGATCGGCGCGTCCCCCACCTGGGCCTGGTGCTCGGCTCGGGACTGGGCCGGCTCGGTGACGAGCTAGACAACGCGACGGCCATCCCGTTCTCGGCGATCCCCGGTCTGCCGACGCCGACGGTCGGCAGTCATGCCGGCCGCCTGGTGCTCGGCGAGCTAGAGGGGCAGCCGGTCGCGGTCGTCCAGGGTCGCCTCCACCTGTACGAGGGGCACGCGCTGGCGACGGTCGTGCTGCCGACACTGCTGCTGTGGCAACTCGGCGCGCGCAGCATCATCCTCACCAATGCCGCTGGTGGCATTAGTCCGGCCCTGGCCGAGGGCGCGCTCATGCTTATCGCCGATCACATCAATCTGACCGGGCACAACCCCTTGGCCGGCGTCGAGGATACCCGCCTTGGCCAGCGCTTCGTCGACATGACCGACGCCTACGATCCGGCCTGGCGGAACACGGCGCGCGCGGTCGCGGCTGAGCTTGGCCTTGCCCTGCCCGAGGGCGTCTACCTCGGCCTGGCCGGCCCTAGCTTCGAGACACCGGCCGAGATCCGCATGGCCGCGCACCTGGGCGCCGACGCGGTCGGCATGTCGACCGTGCTGGAGACGATCGTGGCGCGGGCGGTCGGGTTGCGCGTGCTCGGCCTATCGTGCATCACGAATCTGGCAGCCGGCCTCGGTGGCCCGATCAGCCACGAGGACGTGGGCCGGGTCGCCGCCCGTGTCGGCGCCGACTTCGCCGCGCTCGTGCGCGGCATCGTCCGCGCCGAGACCAGCGCGCCCTGACTGGCATCGGCACTAGACATTGTAGCTGAGCGCCCCGGCGTGGGCCCATTCACTGTCGGCAATGCGCGGCATGGCCGGCGTCTCGGTGGCGCGCTCCACCGGCTGGCCGGCAGCCTGCCAGGCGCGGACGCCCCCGGCAACGGTCGCCACCCGCGCGTAGCCGCATTGCCGCAGGAACTCGGCGGCGCGCTGCGAGCGCTGACCCACCTGGCAGATCATCTGCACCGGCCGGTCGCGCGCCACCTCATCCAGGCGTGACGCCAGTTCCGCCTGCGGGATGTTGACCGCGCCCGGCACATGGCCGTAGGCGTACTCTTCCGGTTCGCGCACGTCCACCAGCAGGGTGTCTGCCGACCGGGCGGCCACGTCGCTCACGTCCGTCTCGGGCACCGGCAGGCTGGTCGTCAGCATGACCCAGGGCAGATCAGCCAGGCCACGGTTGGTGGCCTCGATTGCCTGCATATTCAGCGGACGCGCCGGCACGTCACCCGTGAGCGACGCGATGAACGGCCCTCGCTCGAGCCGGGTCAGCGAGTTGTAAAGTCGCTCGAAGCCGATTGTCGTGCTGGGCCGCCCGCACATGCCCTTGCCACACGGTCCCTCGAAGTGGCCGGGGAAGACGGCAACCCAGTCCGGCAGTCGCAGCAGACGCGTGACGCTGTCATATTGCTGCGCCGCATCGCCGCCGCCGAAGTCCGGCCGGCCGACATCGCCGACCAGCAGGCAGTCGGCGGTCAGCACCATCGACGGCTCCGGGCTGCGCGGCGGATTGACGACCAGCAGCGAGATCAGCTCGGGCCGGTGGCCGGGCGTGTGCAGCACCCGCAGCCGCAGCTGGCCGAGCGCCAGCTCCTCACCGTCAACCAGCGCACGATAGTGGTAGCTCACTCGCGCCGCCTCATGCAGGCACAGCGTGGCGCCGGTGGCGGCGCACAGCCGCCGCGCGCCGGAGACGTGGTCGGCATGCACGTGCGTGTCAATGACGTAGCGCAGCGTGAAGCCTCGCTCGGCCAGCAGGTCCAGGTACGGCCCGATCTCCAGCGCCGGGTCGACGACCGCGGCCTCCGCTGATCGGCGCGAGGCGACCAGGTAGGAGGCGCAGCCACACCGCTCGTCGAGCATCTGCTTGAAGTACATCCACCCTCTCCTGTGGTGTGGCTGGTCTGCAGTGGCGCACTGACGTCCTCGCGCCGGGATGCGCATCACTGGCAGGACCCAGGCAACGTCGCACCGGACAGCGCCGGCACGGTTGCGGCGGCAAGCTCAGCCCTCCCCGTGATGCGTCCAGATTGTACGGCAAAGGAGAGGCCCCGTGAGCCAGATCGACCATAACATCAACCCGCCCAACATCGAGCAGCCGGCGAGGCTGTCGGCCTCCGGCTGGCGACCATGCCGTACCTACACGGTTCATCGACCCTGGCCGCCGGCAAGTCCCGCGTGCTAGCATCAGCGCGCCGCTGGCGCCGTCGGGCGGTGTGGCCGACGGCGGCGCTGCGTGGGGAGGTGGGGCATGCTGGTGACGGGACGCCGCACGCTGCGCGGTCTGTTGGCCGATCGGGTCGCGGCCTCAGCCGACCGCCCCTGCCTGGTCTTCGAGGCCAACGACGAGCGCGTGCGCACGCTGACCTACGGTGATTTGGAGACGGCCGCCAATCGCACGGCGCACCTGCTGCGCGCGCTCGGCATCGGCCGGGGTGACACGTTCAACCTCCATCTGCCCAACTGCCCGGAGTACCTATTCTTCTGGTTTGCCGCAGCCAAGATCGGCGCCATCATGGTGCCGACGAATATCCTGTCGACCGCTGACGAGATGCAGTATGTCCTGCAACACTCGGCGAGTGCGCTGGCGGTGACGATGCCGGAGTTCCTGCCGGCGATCGCGCCAAACCGCGCAAGCTGCCCCACGCTGCGGGCGGTGCTGCTCGTGCGCAGCAGCACGCCGCGCGAGGACTGCCTACTCTACGATGACCTCGTCGCCAGCCAGCCCACGAGCGAACCGGTGGCCGAGGTCGCCCAACTGGACCCGGTCGGCATGATCTACACCTCCGGCACGACCTCGCGACCGAAAGGCTGCCTGATCACGCAGGCCAACTATGTCTTCGTCGGCGCCTGCATGGCGGCCTACTTCGACGTCCGGCCGGACGATCGCCACATGGTCGTGCTGCCGCTGTTCCATGTCAACGCGATGTACTACTCGACGATGGCCACCGTCACCGCCGGCGCGTCGATGGCGCTGATGGAGCGCTTCTCGGCCTCGCGCTGGATCCACCAGTGCCGCCGCCACGAGGCGACTATCAGCAGTCTGTTCGCCGCGCCGATCCGCATGATCCTGGCCCAGCCGCCGACGCCGGTCGATGGCGACAACCGGCTGCGCTGCGTGCCATTCGCCCAGAATGTCACCGAGGCGCAACTAGCCGAGTTCGAGCGCCGGTTCAACTGCCCGCTAGTCCAGCTCTACGGCATGACTGAGACGATCGGCACGCCGCTGATGAACCCTCTCTACGGCGTGCGCCGCAACATGACCATCGGCCTGCCAGCGCTTGGCTACGAGGTCCGGCTGGTCGACGACGACGACCGCGACATCGAACCGGGCGAGGTCGGCCAGATCGTCGTGCGCGGCCAGCAGGGCCTGTCGCTGATGCAGGGCTACTATCGCAATCCTGAAGCGACTGCCGCGACGATCCGCGGTGAGTGGCTGTACACTGGCGACAACGGTCGGTTGGAGGAGGACGGCTACATCGCCTTCGTTGACCGGGCAAGAGACATGATCAAGCGCGCCGGCGAGAACGTGTCGGCCGGCGAGATCGAGCGCGTCGTCAACGAGCATCCGGCAGTCTTCGACTCGTGCGCCATCGGCATCCCCGACGCCATGCGCGACGAGGCGATCAAGGTCTTCGTCGTGCTGCGCGAGGGAATGACCTTGACGGCCGGCGACCTGATTGCCTACTGCGCCACCAAGCTGGCGCGCTTCAAGGTGCCAAGCGACGTCGCGTTCGTCGATGCATTGCCGCGCACCTCCGTCGGCAAGATCCAGAAGCACGTCCTGCGCGCCCAGGAGACCGGTCAGCCGCAGCCGATGCCGCCGGTCTGATCCGGTCTGCCCGTTCGGCAACACGCCGCCGCACGCCGCTCGGCGCTGGTATACTCTGCAGAGCGTGAGAGATTTCACGCGCTCCCGAACCAGCACTGCCGGCCGACGGCCGGCGCGAGGAAGGACGTTGCCGTGGCCGCCACCGTCACCGTCGAGCAAGTTATGCAGGCGCTGCGCGGCGTCATCGATCCCGACCTGCAGCGCGACGTCGTCTCACTAAACATGATCCGTGAGGTCGCCGTCGGCGGCGACGGCACGGTGTCGTTCCGCTTCGTGCTGACGACGCCGGCCTGCCCGGTGCGGGCCGACATGGAGGCGAGCGCCCGTCAGCGTGTCGCCGCCCTGCCTGGTGTCCGCGACGTGCGCATCCAGATGGATGCTGAGGTGCCGCGGCGTGGCACGCAGCAGCAGAACCTGCTGCCCGGCGTGCGCAACATCGTCGCCGTCGCCTCCGGCAAGGGCGGCGTCGGCAAGTCGACCGTCTCCGTCAATCTGGCGGTCGCACTGGCGCAAACGGGCGCCCGCGTCGGCCTGCTCGACGCCGATATCTACGGCCCGAACATCCCCCAGATGATGGGCGCCCGCTCCGCGCCCCAGGTCGTCAATGATCGCCTGCTGCCGGTCGAGGCCCACGGCGTCAAGATTATGTCCATCGGATTCTTGGTCCGGCCCGATGAGGCGATGATCATGCGCGGCCCGATGGCCTCCGGCGCGCTTCAGCAACTGATGCGCGATGTGGACTGGGGCGAGTTGGACTACCTGCTCGTGGATATGCCGCCCGGCACCGGCGACATCGCACTGACACTGGCTCAGGCGACCTCGCCCAGCGGCGCGGTCATCGTCTGCACGCCGCAGGATGTGGCCTGGTCGGATGCGGTGCGAGCGATTGGCATGTTCGGCCGCGTCAACGTGCCCATCCTGGGCCTGATCGAGAACATGTCCTACTTCGTCTGCCCCCACTGCGGTGAGCGGACGGAGATCTTCAGCCACGGCGGTGGACCGCGACAGGCTGCCGCGCTGAATGTGCCCTTCCTGGGCGAGGTGCCCCTGGAGACGGCCATCCGTGTCGGTGGCGACGAAGGTGAGCCGATCACCGTGGGCCGGCCCGACTCGCCGGTCGCGCGCGCTTTCCACGCCATCGCCGGCCAATTGGCCGCCAATATCAGCACGCGTCAGTTCCGCGCCTTGCCGGTCATCTCGGTCCGGTAAGGCGACCGACCGTCACGGCCCGCGTTGCAGCAGCGACGGCCACGGTGACCGGGCGTGCGCGGGGCGGCCGACGGTTGAGCGGCGGTGGCGCTTCGTGTACCGTGACACGGCCGGCTGATCGGGTTCGGCAGCGCTGCCGCAGTCGCGGCCAGCATGACGACGGTGCGAGAGCGAGCTGATGCGCGAGCGGGACATGGTTACCCCCCTGGCTCCCCCCCTATCAGAGGGAGTGGCTGCCCTCCCGGCCAGCGCCGGCTCCCCTCTGACACGGGGAGATAGGGGTGGTGCGCTCCCTTCAGTGGGTCCGGTGTGGCCAGCGGAGGTCCGGCCGTGCTGACGACTGAGCGCGCCGTCACCATGCCCGCCGTGGACGCGCCAGACCCGTCGCGCCGGATGGCCTGGCTGCCGCTCCTGCTGCTGGTGCTGATCACGCTAGGGGCGGCCGCCGTCCGGCTGCGGCTCCTCATGGACGTGCCGTCGTTCACCGACGAGACCGACGAGGTGCTGCTCGGGCTAGCGATCGCGCGCGGCGAGCGCCTGCCGCTGGTCAACGACGACGCCTACATCGGCGCTCTCTTCAACTACCTCGTCGCCGGCCTGGCGCTCGTTGGCGGCCCGAGCGCGGTCGCGCCCCGAGTGCTGGTGCTGATCGCCGGTGTGGCAACGGTGCCGCTGACCTACGTGCTCGGCCGAGAGATCGCCGGCCGCTGGGCCGGCCTGCTGGCGGCGGGGCTGCTGGCGACCTCGGGTCTGCACATCGTCGTCAACAGTCGCGTCGCCTGGTCGCACGCGCTGACGCCGTTGTTCACGACCGCCGCCCTGGTCGGACTGCTGATGGCGCTGCATCGTCGCTCCGGCTGGCTGCTGGTGCTGACCGGGCTAGCCTGTGGACTGGCGGTGCAGACCCACCCATCGGCAGTAGCGCTGTTGCCGGCTGTGGCCGGCGCGACCCTGCTGCATCGCCAGGGCCGCGCCTGGCTGCGCTCGCCCTGGCCGTATCTCGCCACGCTCGCCGCCATCGCCGGTTGCTGGAACCTGCTGCTCTACAACCTGGTGCTCAATCCCGGCGAGGCGCTGCGCCAGGCCGACTGGTACGACTACGCCTACCGCCCGAAAGCCTCGCTCGGCGAGTACCTGGCGGCGCTGCCACAGTACAGCGTCGATCTGATTCGCGCCCACGGCTCGGTCTATGGCACCCGCACCACACTCACCGCCTACCTGGTCAATCCGGCCTTTCTCGTCACTGGCGCACTGCTGGCGGCCGGGCTGGCGCTGGCGGTCGCGCGCCGACAGTGGCTGCTGCCGCTGACATTCCTGAGCGCGGCGGCGCTGCTGCCCTTCTTCGGCCGGCAGTTCGGCTTCCTGCCCGGCGATGTCGCTCGCTACCTGTCCTACCTCCTGCCGGCCGGCTACGCGCTGATGGCGGCGGCCGCCGTGGCGGCGGCGGCCGGTGCGCTGGCGCTGAGCCGCCGGTGGCTGCCGGACAGGTGGCATGCGCCGGCCCGCATCGGCTCGGTGGCGCTGGCTGTCGCCGCCGGGCTGGCGCTGGTCTGGTTCCCGTTGCGCGGCACACTCGCCTTCGAGGACACCTTTCCGCGCCGGCACGAGACAGCGCTGACGAATGCTGTCGTCGACGCCGCCGTGGCGGCACGCGTCAGTCCGGTCTTCATTGACGAGAGCTTCAACCAGCGGCTGCTGTTCGGCGGCGGTCACCTGCAGCACTCGTTCATGTACCTGCTCGATCTACGCGGCGAGGCCCATCGCAGCCTGCGCGTGCCGCCGACGAACGCTGCCGACGAGCTGCGCGGCCTGCTCGTGCCCGGCTCAGTCGCGATCATCAACGAGGAGAATGTCGCCGTGCTGGCGCCGCTCGGCCTGGAGCCGCTGTTTGTCGTCACCGGGCCGATGCGCGGCTCCGAGCGCGGCTATGGCCTCTACCGTGTCACGGGCTAGCCGCGTGGATGCCACGCCCGGCGACCCACCGCTGACGCCGATCCGGCGCCAGTACCTGCAGATCAAGCAGCAGTACCCGGGCGTCATCCTCTTCTTCCGGCTGGGTGACTTCTACGAGACCTTCGACGACGACGCCACGCTGGTGTCATCGCTGCTCGACATCACGCTCACCAGTCGCGAGATGGGCCGCGGCCAGCGCATTCCCATGGCCGGCGTGCCGTTCCATGCTGCTGACGGCCATCTGGCGCGGCTGGTTGGGTTGGGGCACCGCGTCGCCATCTGCGAGCAGGTCGGCGCTGTCACGGGCCGCGACCTCGTCCATCGCGAGGTCGTGCGTGTCGTCACGCCCGGCACCGTCATCGACCCGGCCATGCTCGACCCCACCGCCAATGCCTATCTGGCGGCCGTGCTGGTGGATGCCAGCGGCGCCGGCCTGGCCTACGCCGACCTGTCCACCGGCGAGTTCGCCGTCACCCAGCTTCCAGCCGCCGGCCTGGAGGCAGCGCTGACCCAGGAGCTGCTCCGCCTGTGCCCGCGCGAGGTGCTGCTGCGCCCGGACGCAGCCACGCCACCCGCACCGCCGTGGCTGCCATCGGACACGCACTTGACGCCGCTGCCCGACCGCCACTGGAGACCCGACACTGCCCGCGACTGCTTGCTGCGCCACTACGATGTGGCCACGCTCGACGGCTTCGGCTGCGCTGGGCTGCCCCTGGCGGTCGGCGCCGCGGGCGCGCTGCTCGCCTACGCCGCCGATACCCGGCGCGACACGCTGGCGCAGTTGCAGCCGCTAACGACCTACACGACTGGCGACACCATGGCGCTCGACGCGCAGACGGTGCGCAACCTGGAGTTGACCGTCAGCGCCCGCGGCGTCCGCCGCCACGCGTTGCTGGCGATCCTGGATGAGACGCGCACGCCGATGGGCGCGCGCCTGCTGCGCCGCTGGCTGGCCGCGCCACTGACGCGCCTGGCGCCCCTGCAGGAGCGGCAGGCCGCCGTCGCGGCGCTAGTCGAAGTCGGATTGTTGAGAGCTGACACGCGGGCAGTGCTGGCCGAGATGGGCGACCTGGAGCGGCTGTACGGCCGCGCCGCCAGTGGCCAGATCGCGCCGCGCGAGCTGGTCGCCCTGGCGAGGGCCGCCAGTCGCGTCGAGCCACTGCGGGAGTTGCTGCCCAGCGATGGCCCGCTGGCGCTGGCAGCCGCGAATCTGGGCGACCTGACCGGGTTGGCGGCCTTGATCGAGGCAGCTGTCGTTGCCGATCCCGCTCCGCTGGCGGCCACCGCGCCGACGATCCGGCCCGGCTTCGCCCCCGACCTCGACAGTCTGAGGGCGGCCATCCGCGACTCGAAAGACTGGCTGGCCAACCTCGAGCGAGTGGAGCGGGACCGCACCGGCATCAGGTCACTGCGTGTCAGCTACAACAAGGTCTTCGGCTACTACATCGAAGTTAGCCACGCCAACGTCGCGCTGATCCCGCCCGACTACGTGCGCAAGCAGACGCTCGTCGGGGCCGAGCGCTACATCACCCCGGACCTGAAGGACCACGAGGCGCGGGTGCTGTCGGCGGAGGAGCAGATCCAGGCGCTGGAGACGGCTGTCTACGGCCAGGTCGTCGCCCAGACCCGCCCCTACGCTACCGCCGTTGCCGCCACCGCCACCGCTGTCGGCTGGCTCGACGTCGTGGCGGCGCTGGCCGAAGTGGCCGTGCGCCGGCGCTATGTGCGGCCGGAGCTGGACGAGAGCGACACACTCGAGATCGTCGGCGGCCGGCACCCGGTCGTCGAGGCAGCGCTGACCGGCGAGTCATTCGTGCCGAACGATGTGCGCCTGTCGGCCAGTGAGCGCCAGATCGTCATCCTTACCGGGCCGAACATGTCCGGCAAGAGTACGTACCTGCGCCTGGCCGGGCTGCTGACGCTGCTGGCGCAGATCGGGTCGTTCGTGCCGGCCAAGCGCGCGCGCATCGGCCTGGTCGATCGCATCTTCACCCGCGTCGGCGCCCAGGACGACATCGCTGCCGGCCAGAGTACTTTTATGATCGAAATGGTCGAGACAGCGACGATTCTCCATCACGCTACGCCGAGGAGCCTGGTCATCCTCGACGAGATCGGGCGCGGCACCAGCACCTACGATGGCCTGGCCATCGCCCGCGCCATCGTCGAGTACCTCCACCACCTGCCGCGTCTCGGCTGCCGGACACTGTTCGCCACCCACTACCACGAGTTGACGGCGCTGGCCGACCTGCTGCCGCGGGTCGTCAACGCCAAAATGGACGTGCTGGAGGAGGGTGACCGCGTTACCTTCCTGCGCCGCGTCGTCGACGGCGGCGCCGACCGCTCCTACGGCCTGCACGTCGCCGGCCTGGCCGGGCTGCCGCGCGCGGTGACGCGCCGCGCCGCTGAGATCCTGCGCGATCTGGAGGCCGGCGCCGCGCCCGGTCCCGATCGCCAGCGCGCGCGGTCGGCCATGGCGCGCCCCGCGCCGGCGGCCGCGCCCGTCTTCCAACTCTCGTTCGTCAGCGCCGAGCATCCGGCGGTCGCGGCGCTCAAGGCGCTCGACGTCGACGCGCTGTCGCCATTCGAGGCGATCACCCGGCTCTACGAGCTGCAGCGTCTGACACGCGGCGATGGCGACGGTTGACCGCACCACCAGGAGGAGCCATGGCCATCATCCGCACCGTCGATGGCGGCGCACCTGGCGCTGGCGGCGCGCGGCGCCTGAGTCGAGTACGACACCATGCCGAGCCGCCATCATCTCGGCCAGGCACGCATGATCGCCGCCCGTGCGCTACAATGGCCGTCCGGCTGGGTATCTCACGGGATATGTCGGACAGCGTTGCAGAGGAGGGCGAGCATGGCGACCTTTGATCTGGTCATTACCGGCGGTGAGGTCGTCGACCCCGGCGCCGGCCTCAGCGGTCGACTCGACGTCGGTGTCACTGACGGCCGCATCGCCGCCGTCGCGCCCAACCTGCCGACCGGCGGCGCCGGTCGCGTCGTCGACGCCACCGGGCAGATCGTCACGCCCGGCCTGGTCGACCTCCATACCCATATCTACTGGGGCGCGACCTACTGGGGCATCGAGGCCGATCCAGTCGCCGCCCAGACCGGCGTCACCACCTGGTTGGACGTCGGCTCGTCGGGCGCCTTCAACTTCCACGGCTTCCGCCGCTACGTTGCCGAGGCCAACCGTGCCCGCTGCTACGCCCTGCTCAACCTGTCCAGCATCGGCCTGACGGCCAACACCTTCGAGCTCGCCAACCTCGACTACTGCAACGTCGATCTGGCGGCGATGATCGTCGAGCGCAACCGCGACGTCATCCTCGGCATCAAGGCGCGCATCGACCCCAGCACAACGCGTGGCGCCGGCATCGAGCCGTTGCGCCGCGCCCGTGAGTTGGCTGACCGCGTCGGCCTGCCGCTGATGGTCCACATCGGCGCCGCGCCGCCGCACCTGGGCGAGGTCCTGCCGCTGATGAAGCCGGGCGATATCCTGACCCACTGCTTCACTGGCCACCAGAACCGCGTCATCAACGATGCGCGCGTCGTGCTGCCGATGGTCAAGCAACTCTGGGACGCCGGCATGGTCATGGACATCGGCCACGGCACCGGTTCGTTCTCGTTCGACACCGCCGAGGCGATGCTGGCGCAAGGACTGCCGCCGGACGTGATCTCGACCGACATCCACCAGATGGCCCGCCAGGGCCCGATGTACGACATGCCGACGACGCTGTCGAAGTTCCTGACGCTCGGCATGTCGCTGCCGGACGTCATCGAGCGCGGCACCAGTCGGCCGGCACGGGCAATGGGCCGACCCGATCTCGGCACGTTGCGCCCCGGCGCGGCCGCCGACATCGCCTTGTTCCGGCTCGAGCGCGGCGCGTTCAGCTACTATGACATCACCATGAGCGAGCGCCGCGGCGAGCAGCGGCTGGTCAATACCGCCACCTACCTCGCCGGCGAGGAGTTGCCACGTCTGCCGGAGCGGCCGGCCGAGCCATTCGCGACCATCCCCGAGCGCCAGCAGCCAGCCATCGGTCTAACGCCCGGCCAGCCGGTCACCCACCAGCCCGTGACCGCGTCGTAACCATATCCCTCGTCGACCTGACAGCCAGGAGAGGTCCATGCGGACGGCCACCCGCGACGATGCGGACGGCGCGGCAACGGCCGTGCCGTCCCATGGCCTGTCCGCCGCACTGTACTTGCTCCGGTCGCGCAACTACCGCCTCTACTGGTCAGCGACTGTACCCTGGAACCTGGCGCGCTGGACGGAGATCGTCGTCGCCGGTTGGCTGATGCTGGAGTTGACCAACTCCCCCTGGCAGGTGGCGCTGCTCGGCTTCTGCCGCTCGGCAGCGCTGCCGCTGATCGGCCCCTTCGCCGGCGTCATTGCCGACCGCGTCGACCGCCTGGCGCTCATCCGCGGCGCGCAGGTGTTGAATGTTGTCGTCACCGCCATCATGACCGCCCTCATCGCCAGCGGAGTGGTCCAGCCGTGGCACCTCTACGCCGGCAGCCTGCTGCTCGGCCTGAGCTGGGCGTTGGACTGGCCGTCGCGGCGGGCGCTGATGGTCGACATTATCGACAAAGACAACATCGTCCAGGGCACTGTCCTCGACAATGTGTCGATGAACGTCTCCAAGATCGTCGGCCCGGCGCTGGCCGGTCTGCTGCTGGCGCTGTCTGGACCGGGTCTGGGTTATGGTGTGTTGCTGGTCTGTTTTATGTCCAGTTCTATCCTATTCTGGTTGGTGCAGCGGCCGGCGCAGACGGCAGCGCGCATCACCAGCTCACCGTTGCGGAGCCTGGGTGACGGTCTGCTGTATGTCATGCGCGAGCGCGCCATTCTGGCGGTGCTGCTGATCACGATCATCATGAACTTCTTCATCTTTCCCTATATGCAACTACTGCCGGTCGTCGCCCGCGACGAACTGCAGGTCGGGCCAGTCGAGCTGGGCTGGCTGGCGGCGGCCGACGGCATCGGCGCGTTGATCGGCCTGCCATTGATCCTGCGCCTGCGCGGCGGTGGCCCGCAGGGCTGGTGGTACATCCTCGGCTCAGCACTGATGTCGCTGACCAACGTGCTGTTCGCACTCTGTCCGTGGTTCTGGCTGGCGCTGCTACTGCTGATCATCGGCGGCATCGGTCATGCTGGCTTCGGCACGATGCAAGGGACGATCATCCTCAGCCAGGCTGGCCCGGAGATGCGCGGCCGGGCACTGGGCGTCCTAACGCTGGCGATCGGCTCGTCGCCGTTCGGCGCGCTGGCGATGGGCGCGCTGGCCCAGCGCTGGGACGCGGCGTTCGCCATCGCTGTCTGCGGCGTGCTGTCGTTGGTCGGCGTCATCGCCGTCGCCGCCACCGCTCCCCAACTGCGCGCCGCCGGCCTGACCCGCGCTGCCTGAGCCGCGACGGGTATTGACGCCCAAGCCAGGAGGCACGGCCTCAATCCCGCGCTTCCATCTCAGTCACGCTCTTGCGCGCACATAC
This sequence comes from Chloroflexota bacterium, assembly GCA_020849725.1. The sequence goes on along the minus strand of JADLAZ010000012.1, from coordinate 4,128 downwards.
GCGGTCCCATCGCCTCACTCGTGGTTCCGGTCGCAGCCCAGTACAGGTCGAAGAACCTGGTCGGATCGACGGTGACGGCGACACGATGCGGGCCGTCACCGAGCGCAAAGCGGCTCATGCCCTGCGTTGCAGCAGTGCAGGTATCGATCGTGACCGTGCCGCGCGTGTAGGTGCAGAGGTCCGGCTCGAAGATGGTCGCCGCCGCCAGCGGGTCGTGGAACACGACTGGATCGGCCGGGTCCGGGTCGACCGTTGCTAGCGCCTCCATGGTGGCCAGCGCGCTGCCCACGCCGGACGGCCACGCCTGCGCCGCCGGTAATAACAGGCGCCGGGTCACATCCAGCGGCACGATCGTCGTAGCTGGCACCGGCGCTCGGCAGACGATGGCAGCGGCGTGCGGGTCGCACAGCGCATTCCAGTCGCCCTGGTCGGGGTGTGGTGGCCGGTCGGTGAACCAGCCGAGCATCAGCGTCAGACCGCCCAGCAGCGTCGGAATAGCCGGGTCGAGCGTGAGCAGCAAGGCGACGTTCGTCAGCGGGCCGATCGCCAGCAGCGTCACCTCGCCGGGATGGGCGCGGATCGTGCGTTGCAGGAAGTCGATCGCCTCCCCCTCGGGAAACACGGTTTGGTGCGGCAGGTGGTCCAGCGCCGCCGCCTGGCCCACACTCGCCTGGCGCTGCGCCACCAACAGCGGCGCGGCCGTGCCGGGGTAGATCGGCACATCGCGACTGGCGGCGCGGCACAGCGCGCTCGCCAGGGCCGCGCGCACGGCCGGCTCGCCGCTGACGGTGGTGATGCCAAGCAGCTCGCAGCGGGGCTGCGCCAGCAGATAGGCCAGCGCCAGCGCGTCGTCGATGTCGGAGCCGATGTCGGTATCGAGCAGCAGCTTGACTGGTGGCGGCTCGATCACCTACTTCAAGCCTTTGGGACCATAGCTGCCCTTGTTCGCGAAGATGCCGAAACCCTCGACGAAGTCGAAGTGCATCGTGTCGGCCGCATCCCAGGCCGCGCCGGGGGCGAAGCCGAACTCCATCATGACGCGCATGAACTCCTTGTTGAACACCTGGGTACGCTTGGCGGGCGCCGCCTTGCCGCCGGTCGTGCCCGTTCCGGCGCCGGTGGTGGTCGGCGGCGTGGGCATCGGGTCGTTGCGCGTCGACCCTAGCTCCAGGAGCTGCAGCACCGACGGGTCCCCCACCTGCCGCGCGCGGCCGCCGAGGACGACCTTCTTGTTCGGCTCGCCGAAGACGTACTCCATATCGTTATTGAGTTGCCAGCTCAGCTGGCTGAGCCGGATGAACTGCACCCGGTCGATCAGCGCCTGCTTGAGCTTGTCCGGGTCGTCGATCGCCGCCGCGTCGATGCCGGCCAGGACGCGGTCGTGGTTGGCGCGGAAGGCGCGCAGCCGCTTCAAGTACGAGGCGGTCGCCGGCGCGGACGTCGCCGGGCCGTCGCGCACGATGTCGCGCAGTTGCACCGCGAGGTTCTTCATGTACGACGCGCCCGGCATCGACGCCAGGTCGACCGCCGCGGCCTGGGCGCTCAGCGCCTTGACCTTGGCGTTGACGGTGTCGATCATCGGCTGCAACTGCGGGCGCATCGCCGCCTGGTGCTTCGTCTCCAGATCGGTCAGGCTCTGACGGTTGGCCGCCTCCTTCGCCAGCAACTCGGCCACGGTCGGCTCCTGGTCGATCATGGCCGGTGCGATCGTATCGCGCTCCTTGATCAGCGCGACGACCGTTGGGTCCTGCTGCAGATCCTTGCCTTTCTTGCCCTCGGCCTTCGCCTTGGCCCGCGCCGCCGCGATCTTGGGCGCGTACTCCTTGGCCCGGCGCGCCTTGATGGCCGCCAGCGCCTTCTTGCGCGCATTGGCGACCTTGGCCGGCGCCTGGCCGATCGACTTCCTCAGCCCCAAGATCGTGCCACGAACGGCAAAGTAGGCGTCGCCCAGGTCGTGCAGTTTGGCCTTGGCCGCGTTGCTCAGCGACGCTTGGAAGTCGGTTGAGGTCTTCGCCATCGCCGTGTAGGCGGCGTCGACCTGACCGAGCACCGCCAGGCTCTGCGCCGAGCGCTCGCTGTCGGGCACGACGACGCCCGGGTCGTCCGGCGTGCCGATCTTGCCCTGGCGGGCGGCCTGGTGCGCCATCGTCTCCTGGCCCATCTGCTTGACGATCGCCCGTTGTTCGCTCCAATTCAACATGCGGCCGCTTTGATGCTTCAGCTCGAAGATCGCCGGCCCGCCGCCGATCGTCTCCAGCAGCAGCGTCTTCTCCTTGAGATGCGGCGTGTGATAGGCGTCGAAGTCGACCGACAGACCCATGGCGTGTCCGAGCATGCCGATGCCATGGCGCTCCTGGTGCCGGCCCCGCCACGATTGGCCGACCGTCGTGCCCGGAATCTGGGCGCCGGGGTAGCGCTCCTCGAAGGCCTTGGCGGCCGCCTGGAGCCGCGCGCCGGTCGCGGCGTGGAGCGGCACGGTCTGGCCGGAGATGGTGAAATCCTGGACTGCGCCGAAGTGCGCCTTGACCAGCTCGACCGTGCCCAGCGCCGCCGTCGTGATGCCCATGAAATTGATCCGCGCCAGCGTCCGACCCTCGACGGCGGTCAGCCCCTCCTTGGGGATGTCGATCAGCGTCTCTTTCGGCTGTCCAACCTTGTGAAGGGCCTTCGCCTGCGCGGCACGCTGCTGGGCGACGTAGTCGTCCAGGTCGGCGGCCGTCTTCGGGTCTGGCGCCGTCTTGGTCTTGGCGGCGTCGCTCTTGGCCTTTGCGTTGGCCGCGTACAACGCCTTGTAGTTCGCGTCTTTCTTCAGTTGCTTCTTGAGCGCAGCCTCCTGGCTGGCTTCGCTGAACTCGCCGTCGATCTGCTGCACGAGATGCGCCGGCAGCTTGTCGATCCAGTCGATGGGATTGAGGAAGAAGGCGGCATCGGCGTTCGCCTCGATGTCGTCGGCGATGCCCGGCGCGTTGGTGTCCGGTGGGTCCGGGTCGCGCTGCACGGCTGCCGGCGCCGCGCCGCTGCGCAGCCAGCCGGGGGTACCCAGGGCCGGCAGCGCTCGCCGCGCCAGCGCGTTGCCGCCGCTGCGCTGCAACTGGATGAGCAGCGCCTGGCGTTGCGCCGCCGTCGTCGCGTGCACTGGCAGGCTGCCCAGCGCCGGCAGTGCCGACACGATGTCCGGCGCGTCGACGACCGGCCCGACCGCCAGCTCCTCGCCGGGTGCGCGCCGGCGGCGGGTCGGCCGGCGCATGACTTGTGGCCGCGGCCCGGCGCCGGTGCGGATCGATGGCTGCGTCATCGCAGGCTCCTGACGACAGTGGGCATCACGGCGCTCCAAGCAGCCGGCTATCAGGGCGTGTAGCGACGGAAGACGCCACCATCCGGCATGAACTTGATCTGGATGCCTTCCTCATGCTGCGCTTCGCCCAGCAGGCCGAAGACGCCATCGCCGTCGTCGCGGGCGCTGATATAGATCTTCTTGCCGGCATACTCGCCCAGGAAGATGCCGACGTGCGAGCCGTTCGACCAGATGTCACCCATCACCGGCTGCGACACGATCTGGAAGTGCGGGATGACCCGGACCAGATTGCCCCAGTCGGCCGCACGATAGGGGAACCACTTGCCGGCCTGCTCGCGCGACTGGTAGACCTTGTGGACGACGCCAACGCTCTGGTAGACCGACTCAGCCACGAAGGCACTGCACTTGTTTTGCGATTTGGCCACCGTCGCGTACTGGTACGACGACAATTCCAGGTCTTCGTGATCGGTGAAGAACTCGGTGAAGTCGTCCTCGCCCCAGATGTTGCCGGGGTCGTCGCTCCACAGCGCCAGCGACTTCATGATCAGGTCCAGGTCGGGCGGCAGCGCCTCGCCAGCCGGCACCTTGGCTAGCCGCGCCTGCAGCTCCTTGCGGAACGCCGCCAGCGACTTCGAAAAGTCGGCGCGCCCCCCGCCCCCATACCCGACCGTAGTTAGCGCCTTGTCCTCGGCGTCAACCACGTCACCAGGGCGAATGCGTTCTACAGGGCAGCCCTCCTTTGCTAGGATAGGCGTGTGTGAAGCGCACTATTCGTCGCAGAGGAGGGCCGAATGCAGTCTAGCGTGCTCGATCTCCTGGCGCCAGCCGTCGCT
>JADLAZ010000011.1 GCA_020849725.1 Chloroflexota bacterium | reverse complement strand
GCTGGTCAATCACCGCCGCCGGCAGCGGGCGGTGTAGGAGCCAGGCGCACGATGGCGAGCGCACGCCCCGCGACGGGTCAAGTTGCACTCCTGGCCCCCTCTCCCTTATTACGAGCGAACTCTACTGCCAGCAGCGGCGCCTGCAGCACCAGCAAGCCGGCCGCCGCCGCCAGCGTGTCGCGGACGGTGGCCAGGCCGTCGTCCAGGTCCGCCAGCCAGTCGTCGAGCAACTCCGCCATGCGCGCCTCCCGCGTCGGCTCCGGTCCGTGCCGGAGTGAACGCGCGCGGCGGCGATTCTGGCGGCGTCAGGCGTCGGACGCCGCCGGGCCGGTGATGATGCCGGCGGCGACGGTCTCGTTCGAGTACTCATCGACCAGGATGAAGCTGCTGGTGACGCGGTTGCGCTGACTGGGGTCATAGAAGAGGGGCGTCGTCGTGCGCAGCGTCACCCGGCCGATCTCGTTGAGTGTCAGCGTGCGTGCCGTCTCGTGCGTCAGCGTGCTGACATCGAGCCGGGCGTGGACGGAGGCGACAACCGCCCGCGCCGTGCGCGTGGTGTGCTTGATCACATAGCGCCCGTTGACGCGCAGCGGCGTCGGCATCAGCCAGCACAGCGTCGCCTCGATCGCCTGGCCGACGAGCGGCGGCTGCTCCAGCGAGCAGAGCATGTCGCCGCGCGACAGATCGATGTCGTCCTCGAGCGTCAGCGTCACGCTGAGCGGCGGGTAGGCGGCCTCGAGCGGCCCGTCGAACGTCTCGATCGAGCGAATGCGCGTCACCAGCCCGGCCGGCAGCGCCAGCACGGCATCGCCGGGGCGCAGCACGCCGCCGGCGACCTGGCCGGCGTAGCCGCGGAAATCGTGGTGCTCGGCGCGCAGCGGCCGGTTGACCCACTGGACCGGGAAACGGCCGTCCGCCGCCTGGTGGCCGGACACCAGCGGCACGGCCTCCAGGTAATCCAGCAACGTCGGCCCGGTGTGCCACGGCATGGCCGTTGAGTCGGCGACGACGTTGTCGCCGTGCAGCGCCGCGATCGGGATGACCGTCACATCGGCCAGGTCCAGCCGCGCGTAGACGATCGCCAGCTCGTGACGCAGCGCGTCAAAGGCGGCCTGCTCGTAGCCGACCAGGTCCATCTTGTTGATGCAGACGACGACATGCGGCACCCGCAGCAGCGCCGCGATCGCCAGATGGCGGCGTGACTGCTCGGTCACGCCCCGGCTGGCGTCGACCAGCACGATGGCGACGTCGGCAGTCGAGGCGCCGGTGACCATGTTGCGAGTGTACTGCACGTGGCCGGGCGTGTCGGCGACGATGAAGCGGCGTCGGGGCGTGGCGAAAAAGCGATAGGCCACGTCGATGGTGATGCCCTGCTCGCGCTCGGCGCGCAGGCCGTCGGTCAGCAGCGCCAAGTTGACGTAGTCAGCGCCGTGCTGGCGGCTGGCACGCTCGACCTCGGCCAGGTGGTCTTCGAAGATCGATTTCGTCTCGTAGAGCAGCCGCCCGATGAGCGTGCTCTTGCCATCGTCGACCGAGCCGGCGGTGGAGACGCGCAGCAGCCCGGCCGGCGGCGCAGTCAACGGACTCGCGGCCTGCGCCAGCATTCTAGAAGTAGCCCTCCCGCTTGCGATCTTCCATCGCCGCTGCCGAAAAGGTATCGTCGGCGCGCGTCGCGCCCCGCTCCGACACGCGCGCGGCGGCCACCTCGGCGATCACCTCGGCCAGCGTCGCCGCGCTGGAGCGCACCGCACCGGTGCAGCTCATGTCGCCAACCGTCCGGAACCGCACTTGCGCCTCGAACGGCGTCTCGCCCGGCAGCAGCGGCACGACACCCATATCCGCCAGCAGCATGCCGTCGCGCTGGAAGACCGGGCGCTGGTGGGCGAAGTAGATGCTCGGCAGTGTCATGCGCTCGCGCTCGATGTACTGCCAGATGTCCATCTCGGTCCAGTTCGAGAGGGGGAAGACGCGCACATGCTCGCCGCGGCGGATGCGCCCGTTGAACAGGTTCCACGGCTCTGGCCGCTGGTTCTTGGGGTCCCACTGACCGAACTCGTCGCGGAAGGAAAAAACGCGCTCCTTGGCGCGCGCTTTCTCCTCGTCGCGCCGGCCGCCGCCAAAGGCGGCGTCGAAGCCGAACTCGGCGATAGCGTCCAGCAGCGTCACCGTCTGCAGCCGGTTGCGCGAGGCGCGTGGCCCGCGCTCCTCGACGCAGCGACCGGCATCGATTGACGCCTGGACGGTGCGCACGATCAGGCGCTCACCCAACTCCTCGACCCGGGCATCGCGGAACTCGAGCGCCTCGGGGAAGTTGTGGCCGGTGTCGATGTGCATGATCGGGCAGGGGAAGCGCGACGGTCGAAAGGCCTTCTCGGCCAGCCGCAGCAGCACGGCCGAGTCCTTGCCGCCAGAGAACAGCAGCACCGGTCGCTCGAACTCGGCGGCCGCCTCGCGCATGATGAAGATCGCCTCCGCCTCCAGCGCAGTCAGATGATCTACCAGGGGTAGACCGGTGGCGATCGTGCTGGTCTCTCCGTGAGTCAGGAGGGTGTGCATGGCGCCAGCCTTTCTGGGGTGATCTAATCGCGAGAGCGGCGATGAGCAAGCACAGCGGCGATCAGGTGACCAGGGCGCGGGTGTGGCCGGCCGGCCGCAGCAGGCGCTCGGTCGTGCCAGCGTCACCCGGCATCGCCGCCACCAGCAGGATGTGGCAACCGAGTGAGTCCAGAAGCGCGGCGTTGGCGCTGACGACGAGATCGGCCTCCCAGTCGCGCGCTACCCGTGCGATCGCCGCCGCCGGCGGACCGTCGACGACGAACTCATCTGGATGCACGTCGGGCGGTAGGCTCAGACTGGCGGCCAGCACCCGCGCCCGCGCCGCACGGCGCGCACCGGCCCCGTCAGCCGGCGCGCCGGCGGCGTCGACGGTGGCCAGCAGCGCCAGGTCGGAGCCGTCGCGGTTCGCGACGCTCGCGGCTGCCACGAGCGCCTGTGCGGTCGTCGCGTCGTCCAGGACGACGAGGACGCGGTAGAAGTGGTCGTCCGTGGTGGCGGGCCGGGCAGCGCCGGCGCAGGTGGTCGACGCGCTCATGCCGACACACTCCCCAGGTCGACGGACTCGACGCGCACGCCAGCGCGGTCCATGACCAGTTGCACCTGGCCACGGTCGGTCGTCACCACCAGACGATGGCCGGCCGGCGTCGAGCTGAAGCGCAGCCCGGCCAGCGTTTGCCCCTCGAGTGCTACCAGCGACTCGTTGACCTCGCGCGCTGCCTGTCGCCGGCCGGCGCCGCGGGGCGTTCGGTCGTAGACGGCTGCCAGCGCCCGCTCGGCCTCCGGGCCGTGCTCGCGCCGCACCCGCTGCGTTGGCAGCAGCAACTCGGCCAGCGCCTCAACCAGGCCGAGCGCATCGACCGGGATCGCACCGGCCTGGACCGACACGCCTAGCGCCTCGTAGCGCGCGCGCAATTGCGGGTCGCGCAGCGTGGTGGCAAACGGGCCGATCTCGGCCGCCAGCACCGCTTGCTCAGCCGGCGCCAGCGTCAGATCGGCGGCAGCGGCGTCAGCGGCGATGGTCGCCAAGGATGACCTCCATCTCATGCTCAAAGCCGCCGGTTTCGATCGCGCAGTGCATGCCGCACTCCTTGGGCGCGTTCGTCTCCCACCACCAGCGGCCGGCGCGGGCATCCTCGCCAGGCGCGGTCGCCCGCGTGCAAGGCTGGCAGCCGATCGTCTTGTAACCCTGGTCGTAGAGGGCGTGATATGGCACGTCGTTGGCGCGGAGGTAGTCCCAGACCTCGTCCTCCATCCAGTCCGCTAGCGGATTGACCTTGATGATGCCGCCGTGGTCGTGGTCGAGCTCGATCTTGCGGATGTTGGAGCGGGTCGCCCACTGGTCGCGGCGCAGCCCGGTCACCCAGGCGTCCAAGCTGCGCAGCACGCGGACCAGCGGCCGGACCTTGCGCACGTCGCAGCACATCAGCCGCTCCGGCACCGAGCGCCGGAAGAGGTTGACGCCGTGGCCACGGACCATTGTCTCCAACTCGCGCGCGTCGGGTGAGACGACCTCGACGGCGATGCCGTAGCGCTCGCGGACGCGATCCATGATGTCGTGGGTCTCCTGCGGCAGGCGGCCGGTGTCGACGGTGAAGACGCGCACGCTCGGATCGATGCGCCAGGCCATGTCGAGGATGGCCATGCCGTCGGCCTGGAAGCTGGTGCAGACGGCGACGCGGCCGGGCGCGAACGTCTCCAGCGCCCAGCGCAGCACCTCCTGCGGCTCCTGATCGTCGTACTCGACGCTCAGCTCGCCGGCCTCCCACTCGTCGAAGGACACCTGCTGCTCGTGCTCGATCGTTGTCATCCGTGAACCGCTCCCTTCTCGGTGGACCGCGCCGGTTCAGTCGTCGGCGGCCGGGGCGACCACCTGGTCCCAGCCGATGGCCACCAGCTCGGCGTCGCTCTTGCGCGTCGCGTACTCCTGGAAGCTCTCATTGGGCGCGCGCTCGGCCAGGTAGGCGCCGACGAGACGCTCGACGTGATCGACGGCCTGGTCGGCCGGCACGCGCCGCAGCAGCGGTCGTCCGATGGCAGGGTTGGCGCCCAGGCCGCCGCGCAGGTAGATCTCGTAGGCTTCCAGCTTGCCGGTCGTCTCGTCGCCGCGGGCGGTCGTGCCCTGCAGGCCGATGTCGCTGACCCAGTGGTGGCCGCAGGCGTGCGGGCAGCCATCGACGCCGATCTTGAGGCCCGGCACCGACCCGAAGCGCTCCTCCAGCCGCAGGACGATTTCTTGCAGCTTGGTCTTCGTCTCGGCGACGGCAAAGTTGCACAGCGGCTGGCCGGTGCAGGCGATGCCGGCGCCACGCAGCGGGTTGGCGTCGACCGGGAAGCCGATCTCGGCCATCCGCGCCAGCACCTCGTCCAGTCGTGACGCCGGCACACCGGTCAGGATCAGGTTCTGCTGCCGGGTGACGCGGATATCACCGCCGAACGAGGCAACCAGATCGGCGATCTGGAGCGTCTGGGCGCCGGTGACCTGCCCGAGGAAGACCGGAAAGCCAACGTAGTAGCGGTCATCGCCTTTCTGCCGGTGGACGCCAAGATGGTCGGTGTAGCCGGCGTAGGGCGGCGGCGCGGCCAGCGGCGCCAGTGGCCGACCAAGGCGCTCCTCGACCAGCGTCCGCAGATGCTCTGGGCCGTAGTCGTCGACCAGAAACTTGAGCCGGGCCTTGGCGCGCGACAGCCGGTACTTCAGGTCGCCGCGCCAGATGTCGATGATCGCCTGCGCCACCGGCCGAACATCGTCCGGCTCGACGAAGACGTCGAGGTCGCGGGCGATGCGCGGTGTGGCCGACAGCCCACCGCCGACGCGCACGCTGAATCCGGCGCGCTCGACACCGTCCGGCCCGGTCTGGCGCGTGCCGATGAAGACGATGCAGTTGATCTCCGGCGCGTTGCACTGATGGGTGCAGGTGCTGATCGTGATCTTGTGCTTGCGCGGCAGGTCCAGGTAGGCGCGGTCGCTGATGAAGAATTGGACGACCTCGTTCAACTGCGGCCGGCAGTCGAACAACTCGTCCGGGTCCAGACCGGCGACCGGGCAGCCGGTGATGTTGCGCACGGCATCGCCGCAGCCGCCGAGCGAGGTCAGCCCGACCGCGGCCATGGTGGCGAAGACGTCCGGCAGGTCCTTAATGCGCAGCCAGTGCAACTGCACCGTCTGGCGCGTGGTCAACTCGGTGTAGTCGCGGCCGAAGCGTTGCGACAGCTCGCCGATAGCGCGGTACTGGGCGGCGGTCAGGATGCCGCTCGGCACCTTGATGCGCAACATCATGTAGCCGAGCTTGGGCTTGTCGTGATAGAGGCCATGCCACTGGAAACGGACCATGTCCTCTTCAGAGATGTCGAGGTAGTTGCGCTCGCCCAACTCGGGAATCTCGTCAATGATATCGAGCGGGAACTTCTCGCGCTTGAGGCGCTCGATGTTGTTGCGCCGCAGCACCAGGTCCCAGTCCGGAGCGGCGCGGGTCGCGGTGGTAGCGGCAGCGACGGGGCGATCGGCGGCGGTCATGAGGCATCCTCCCTCAGTGCGGCGCTCATTGCCGGCGATGGGTGCGTGAGCAACGGGCCGGCCGGCAGTGCATCGAGATGCGCCAACACCCGCGCCAGGCCGGTCTCGACATCCTCGACCTCGCTGTCGACCACGACATCAGGGTCCAGCGGCTCCTCGTACGGGTCGGAGACGCCGGTGAAATTGGCGATCTCGCCGCGCAGGGCGCGGGCGTACAGCCCTTTCACATCGCGACGGACCAGCCCATCCAGCGAGCAGCGCAGGTAGACCTCGACGAAGCGGCCGATCTCGCGCCGCGCCTCGTCGCGCGTCGCCCGGTAGGGTGAGATGGCGGCGGTGATGACGGTGACGCCGTTGCGCGTCAGCAGCTTGGCGACGTAGGCGATGCGGCGGATATTGGTGTCGCGGTCCTCGCGGCTGTAGCCGAGACCGTGGCTGAGATGCTGGCGCACCTCATCGCCGTCGAGCACCTCGACGCGTGGCCCTCGCGCGCGCAGCGCCTCGGCCAGCGCCCGCGCCAGCGTGCTCTTGCCAGCGCCGGACAGGCCGGTCAGCCAGATGGTGACCCCTTCGGCCGGACAGCTCTGCGCCATGGGGCGATCGCTCACTGAATGCGCTCCCCGGCCACACCGGCCGCCACCAGCGCCGTGGACCGCGGCCGGCCGGCCAGGTGATCGGCCAGCGCCAGCACCAGCGCGCCCATGTGGCCGGTCGGCGGCGTCAGCGCGACTGGCACGCCGTGGCGGGCGAAGGC
>JADLAZ010000010.1 GCA_020849725.1 Chloroflexota bacterium | reverse complement strand
GTGTCGGCCCCGATCTGGCTGGTCATCGGGAGCGCAATCTACTTCGGGGTCGGCCGGCTGCTCGGTGGTCAGGGCGCGTACAGCAGTATCTTCTCGACGCAGGCGTTCGCGTCGGTGCCGTCGGTCGGCGCCAGCGTGCTGACCGCGCTGCTGACTCTGGCCGGGCCGATGCTGGCGCCACTGACCGGGCTGGTCGGATTGGGCTTCGGCATCTGGTCGCTGGTGCTGTCGGTTATTGGCGTGCGCGAGAGCATGGGCTTCTCGACCGGCCGCGCGGTGGCGACGGTGCTGATTCCGCTGGCGGTCATCGTCGTCATCTGCTGCTGCCTGGCCATCGTGCTCGGCGCGACCTTCGCCGGCATCATCGCCAACAACCTGCCCAGCTAGCCATCATGCGCCAGCCTCAACCGGTCAGCCGCCACCGACGACGGCGAACAACTCCAGCGCGTCACCGTCAGCCAGCGGTTGGTCGGCGGTGACGACCTGGCGGTTGTGGCGGATCAGCCAGACTTCCTCCGGCCCGAGTTTCAGCGTCGCCAGCAATCCTGCCACGGTCGCGCCGGGTGGCAGGTCCACCGTCAGGCTGCGCCGACCGGCGGTCAGCACGCGGCCCAGGTCGCCGTGAGGCGTCACCGTGATGCGCATGGCTTCGATCAGGTGATCGTTCACAGAGTTGCTCTCTACCAACCGCAGGGAGCAGCCCTGGTGGCTACTCCGCACGGCATCGTTAGGGACGTGCGTGCGGAGTAGACGCAGGGGGCAGCCCTGGTGGCTGTCCCAACGGCACCCGTCGTGGTCGTGGCTGCTAGTAGTTGCTGGCCTGGGCGCCGGTCGTGGTGGTCGGAGCGACGGTGGGATTCTCGTCCAGAGACGATGGCATGCCGACAGCATCGGCCACCCAGGTGATATCCAGGTCTTCAAGCGTGGTGAGCGTCGGGGCGCCGGTCAGCGCATCATAGCCGCGCAGTCGGTAGAGCGTCTGCAACGCGCGGGCGGCGGCCAGACGATCGATGCCCGGCAACCTGTTCACGCCCGCTTCGCCCTTGGTGTGCGACTGGTAGAAGCGCTCCGGCAGGCGGTCGTCCTGCGGGGTAAAGCCCTCGCGATAGTTGAAGGCCCTGGCGAGCGCCATCGCCCGCTGGCCGATCTTCATCAACTCCCAGGTACCAATATTCCATCCGGTCGCGGCACGCACGAGGCCCAGCGTCTGGTCGCGCGTCCACGACGGGAAATTGCACAGCACCAGGCAGTTTGTCATCGCCCGCCAATCCGACACGTACTGCAAGAGGCGCATCTTGTTGGCGCTAAGGTCGTTGGCTGCCATCGGTTTGAGGATGCCGAGGTCCTGCACCGCCGCGACCGACGTAGTAAACATCGTGTCGTGCATGTTGTGCATGTGGTCGGCGCCGGTCGGCGAGAACATGTAGCCGATACCAAGGCCGTTCTTGAGGCGCGGCTCGTGCATCGGCAGTTCCTGGCCCTTGACGGTGATGCTGTACTGCTCCGAGCCGCGACCGAGCTTCTTGGCGGCCTGCCACGAGCCGAGGGCCAGCAGATCGCCAATGCCCTCACGCCTGGCCGTCATCTCGACCAGCTTGACCATCGTCGACCCATCGCCGAACTTCAGTTCCATGCCGCCGGTATCGGCGGTCGTCAGGATGCCCTGCTCGAAGCACTCCATCGCCCAGGCGATCGTCACGCCGACGCCGATGGTGTCCATGCCGTAGTCGTTGCACAGCGCGCTGGCCTTGACGACGGCAGCCATGTCGCTGACGCCGGTCATCGAGCCGACCGAGCCGATCGTCTCGTACTCCGGGCCGCCGTGCTTGCGGTGGGTCTGGAACTCGCCCTCATCGACGGCGGCGACACGCTTGCAGATGACCGAGCAGGCGTAGCACGTCTCGCGGTCGACCAGGTAGGTGTCGCGCAGGTACTCGCCGGAGAGCGTCTCGTGGCCACCCTCGAACGAGCCGTCGCGGAAGTTGAAGGAGGGTAGGTTGCCACTGGCATGATTGCTGATCACGCCGCCGGCGGTACCCAACTCCCACAGCCGGCCATTCAACTGTTTGACGACCTTACCGAAGTCCTTGGCCAGCTCCTTGATCTTCTCCGGCTGCGCGGCGACTGGACCGCGCCGCGCGCGCGCGACGACGGCCTTCAGGCGCTTCGAGCCCATGACCGCTCCGCTGCCACCGCGGCCGGCGGCGCGCTGGTAATCGTTCATGACGCTGGACGTCAGCACCAGATTCTCGCCGGCTGGCCCGATGGCCGCCTCGCGGATCCACTTGTCACCCAGCTCCTCGACCAGTGTCTCGTGCAATTGGCTGGTCGTCTTGCCCCACAGATGGGTGGCGTCGCGCAGCTCCGGCGCCTGCCCTTCGCGCAGCAGCAGGTAGACCGGGGTCGGCGACACGCCCTCAACGATCAGGGCATCGTAGCCGCACTTCTTGAACTCGGCCGGCCAGAAGCCGCCAGCCTCCGAGCCACCAAAGCCACCCGTCAGCGGCGACTTAAAGCCGACAGCGTTGCGACCATTGCCGGCGGCCGGGTACGAGGTCACCGGACCGGTGGCGAATATCAGCTTGTTGTCCGGGCCGAGTGGATCGATGCCGGCCGGCACCTCAGTCAGGAGGTAGTAGCCGATGAATCCCCAGCCGCCCAGGTAGCGGCGGCAGAAGACCTCGTCCAGCTCCTCGGTCGCGATCGTGCCTGTCGTCAAGTTGACCCGCAGCAGCGTGCCGGCATAACCCTGCATGTCGTCTGCTCCTCTATCGCTGTTCGCCTGGCGCGGTCCAGGTGACGCGGCCGTACTAGCCCGAACCGCTTGCCTCCGTCAGGAACCGCGCCTATTGTAGCATCGCAGAGAGGCCAGGAGCATGAATGGCCCCCGACCCCGTTCCACCACCCTGACAAGGCCCGCACCCAGGGCGCGCGCCGGCACGGGCCGTCACGCTGGCCGGCGCCCTGGCGCTCGTCAGGCGCCGCCGCCAACGGCCCTAGCCGGCGGCGGTGGTGTGCGTGGACGGCGCGACGGTCAGGTTGCTGGAATGGCCCGGCTCCAGCCGCTTTTCCGGATGGATGAAGTGGATGCAGTGGTTGGCGGCCGTGACCGCCTCGGCGTAGCCGGTGGCGATCAGGTCGAACTTGGTCGGGTAGGTCACGACGTCGCCGGCGGCGTAGACGCCGGGGATGCTGGTGCCCATCGTCAGCCAGTCGACACCAATCTTGTTCTTCTGGATGTCGACGCCCCACTCCTTGATCGGGCCGAGATCGGCGACGAACCCCAGCGCCAGGATGATCGCGTCGGCCTCGACCCGCTCCTGCTCGCTGGTCTTGGCGTGCTTGAAGGTAACCGCTTCGACCGCGTCGTCGCCAAAGACCTCAATGATCTCGGTGAAGGTGCGCACGTGCACGGTTGATGCCAGCGTCTGATCGACCGACGCCTGATGCGCTCGGAAACGGTCGGTGCGGTGGATCAGGATGACCTGGGACGCGATCGACTCGAGCGCCAGTGCCCAGTCGAAGGCCGAGTCGCCGCCGCCGACGATGAGGACGCGCTTGTCCCGATACACTTCCAGCGAGCGCACGAAGTAGACGATGCCCTTGCCCTCCAGGCGCTCGACGCCGGGGGCCGGCAGCTTGCGCGGGTTGAACGCGCCGACACCGCCGGCGATGATCAGCGTCCGGCTGTAGTGGGTGGCCTTGTCGGTGGTCAGGCGCAGCAGGTTCGCCTCCTCCAGCCGCTCCAGGTGGAGCGCCTTCTCACCCAGACAGACGGCCTCATTGACGGCCGCCGTCTGCTCGACCTGATTGGCGATGAGGTCCTTGCCCAGGATCTTCGGGAAGCCGGCGACATCGTAGATGTATTTTTCCGGGTAGAGCGCCGTCACCGCGCCGCCTAACTCTTCCAGGCTATCGATGATCTTGGTGCGTGCGCCGCGCAACCCGGCGTAGAACGCGGCGAACAGCCCGACCGGCCCGCCGCCGATGACGGTGACGTCGTAGATGTCAGACTCCGGGACCGGTTGGCCACGCTCGACGCCGTTGCCGCTGGGCTGACTGCTCACCTTGCATCCTCTCGCTGCGCTCGTCGTCGGCAGGGCGAACCCTGGCGGGCCACCGACCCGGGCCGCCCTTCAGCGCGATTATACTCCCGCTCCCGGTCCCACCGTGCCGCCTAGCGGCCGAGCAGGCGCGCCAGGTTGTCGCCGAAGATGAGCGCCTCGACGGTGGCGCCGAACTTCCAGCGCCGGATCGCCTCCATCGCCAGGTCGGGATAGAGCAGTGGTAAGTTTGAGCCGAAGATGATCCGCTCCGGCCCGACAGCCGCGATGGCCCGCTCGATGAAGATCGGCTCGTTGGCAGCGATCGTCGTGCCCAGATAGAGATTCGGGTTGTCCTCGGCCGCCAGGATGGCGTGGTGCCCGTCATTCCGGTAGCCCATGTGGTCCATGATGATCGGCACGTCCGGGTAGCGCCGCGCGACCGCGCCGATCTCGAGCGGGCTGCTGTGCACGCCGCCGGAGTGGATGTTGACAGCGATGCCCAGCTCGCGCGCGGCGTCCATCAGCGCCCGCGACGCTGGCCCGCAGGGTGGCGCGGCGTAGATGGCCGGCATGAGCTTGAGCATGCGACAGCCACCGGTCGCCACTGCCTGGCGAACCTGCGCCACCGCGTCGGCGTCGTTGGGGTTGACCTGGGCGCAAGGGATCCAGCGCGGATTGCCGCCCAGCGTCTCGACGAGCGCCTGATTGTCCGGGCGCGGTGTGGGATTGGGCATGACGACGGCGAACTCGATGCCGGCCAGGTCTTCCCATTTGGCCAGGTCAGCCAGTGCCGTCTGGCGCTGCTCGGGGCTGTCGTTGGTTGGCAGGTAGATCTCGAAGTCCATCGTCGGCACGGCCACCCTCCTTGCAGCAGAGGCTGCCTCGCGTCACACGCCTGACCGGCAGGCGACGGCATGATACGCCGCCGCCGCGCGGCGTCAACGGCCGACGGGCGCGATGCGGCGTCTGCGGCCCGAGCACGGTTGGGGACCACGCCAGGTGGGATCCCTACGCTGGCGCGCTGACCAGATCGCCGATGGCCGGCAGGGGCGGCGCCGCATGACGGCGTGGTGCTGGCGCGTGCCGCTCGATGGCGCCGTCGCAGAGTTCAACGGCGTCGCTCTCGATTAATCCGGCATGGACCGCCAGCTCGCCCAGCTCACGAGGCTGGCCGATCTCGGACAGCAGCCACTGCCAACCGAGCAGGTCCGACAACTGATCCGTGGTCATGGCGCCAGCCTGAACCAACCGCTGCCCAATCGGCACGGTGGCGGGCCGATGTCCCTGTGCGCTATCCAGCAGTCTCTCCATGACGGGCCACACGACGGTGCCGTCCACCAGTGCGTCGATCATGGATTCCTGTGGCTGGCGCTGCCGTGGCCGGCAATACAGGTAGCCAACCCGGCGACCGGTCTCCATCAGCCACGCAATCACCGAGACGGCGCCATCGTCGTGACCCGCCAGGCTCACTGCTACGCTGCCTGCGGGTGTCATGACCACCTGCTCGCCCAGAAAGTCGAATGCATCCATCGCTCGCCTCCTGGCACTGGCCTGTGATCGCCCCTGGCACTGGCGAGATCGTCCCATCTGTACACATCGAGTATACACCCACGATCGCAGCGTGGGCCATCCCCCGTTGGTACTCGGGTACCGCGCTGGACCGTCCGAATGGACACCCGCAACGCCCCGGAACGGGAATGCGAAGGTCCTCGTTCCACCCGGACCGGCGTACTATGGCGCTAGCCGCTCGATGCGCCAGCCGCCTGCGGCGAGCGGTTGGTAGCGGAGCCGGTCGTGCAGCCGGCTCGGCCGGCCCTGCCAGAACTCGACCAGGGTGGGCGCGACTCGGTAGCCCCCCCAGTGCGGTGGCAGGGGAACCGGTCGATCGGCAAAGTCGGCCGCCAGCGCCTGCCAGCGCGCCTCGAGATCGGCGCGGCTGGCGATGACCTGGCTCTGGCGCGAGGCCCAGGCGGCCAGTTGGCTGCCGATCGGCCGCGAGCGGAAGTAGTCGTCGGTCTCGGACGCGGTCAGCCGGTTGACGGCGCCGCTGATCCTCACCTGCCGCTCGATCTCTGGCCAGTAGAAGACGAGTGCCGCCCGCGGGTTGGCGGCCAGGTCCAGCCCCTTCTGGCTCTGGTGGCTCGTGAAGAAGACGAAGCCACCCGCGTCATAGCCCTTGAGCAGCACCACTCGTGCCGAGGGCGCGCCGTCCGCACTGGCGGTGGCCAGCGTCATCGCGTTCGGCTCGGTGAGGTTGGCCGCCAGCGCCTCGCGGAACCAGCGGTCGAACTGGGCGATTGGGTCTGGGTCGGCGTCGGCCTCATCGAGGGTCGCTTGCCGGTAGTCCCGTCGGAGATGCGCGACATGGTCGGTCATGGGGACTCCTGGGGGCGCCGGGCGG
Organism: Chloroflexota bacterium; assembly: GCA_020849725.1. The sequence continues at coordinate 4,226 of JADLAZ010000010.1, read as the reverse complement.
CGCGGTGGGGCTGGCGAAGCGGATATGGAAGGTGATCGTTCAGCCTACTCGTTCATCCCACTGGGGCAGGAGGGACCAAGATGATCGCCAGCTCAGAGGATGTCGAGGGGGCGCTCAACCGTGGCACGGTCGGGCCGGAAGGGGTTGGCCTCGGGACGCAGTCGGCCGGTCAGCGCGTCGACGACCAGCCGGCTGCCGCCGGGGCCGGCCATGATGCCGTGGCCACTGTAGCCAGTGTTGAGATGCAGGCCCGGCACGCTGCTCGGCCCAAGATAGGGGCGGTGATCGGGGGTGTAATCGTACTGGCCGGCTTGCAGCAGCCAGGCTGGCACACCCTGCTCCCAGACGTCGGTCCAGAATGGGCTGACGCGGGCCAGCGCGTGCGGCGAGGCCGGGTCGAGCAGGCCGAAGGCGAAATCGGAGCTGGTCGGCACATCGTCGAGGGGCTCGCTCGGTGGCGTGGTGGCCTCCGTCCACAGCGCGAACGCGCCGGCCAGCGCCGGCCGCCAGTGGGCAGCCGTCTCCTCATCAATGGTCATTGGCGCGTGCGCCGGCGCCGCCGACAGCTCCGGCAGGACCAACTTCTGCCGCCGCGTCGGCCGTATCGCCAGTGCCAGCCCGACTTGCGCCGCTAGCCGTGCCGAGAACGGGCCGGCGGCCAGCACCACATCCTGGCACGCGACCGTCCCCTGTGGCGTCGTCACGCCCATCACGCGGTCGCCGCGCAGGATGAACCCCGTCGCCGGTGTCGCCAGGCTGATGGCCGCCTGGCTGGCGACCGCCAGCCCCAGCGTCAACCGCGTCGGGTCGAGCCAGCCGTCGCCGGCGCGATAGCGCGCTTGTCGCACCGACGGCGACAGGTACGGGAACCGGTAACGTGCCTCGTCGCCGGCAAGCAACTCGACATCGGTCAGCCCCCAGCCGTGCTGTGCCGATACCCAGGCGCGCTGACGCGCCACACCGGCGTTGGTCGTCGTGCAAAACAGGTACCCTCCCTCTTGGTACCCAATGTCGTAGCCAGGCAGGTCGACGACAGCGGCGAAGTCACGGAACAGCGCCACCCCCTCGCGCACCAGTGCGATCTCCTCGGGGTTGTCGAACTGCAGCCGAAAGGCGCCGGTGGAGACGGGCGTCGTCAGCGTCGCCAGCGCCGGCCGTGCCTCCAGCAGCAGCGTGTCGATGCCGGCCCGCCGGGCGTGCCAGGCCGTGGCCGCGCCGATGATGCCACCGCCGACGATCACCAGATCGGCCGTGCGTGGCAACTCGCCCACGAGACGCAGAGATGGACCGCTGGTCATCGGACGCACCCCGCCACTCGCCCGAGTGCGCTCCCGCGTGACGGCATTGGGAGTCCCACCGGGCTGGCCGCCAGTATACAATGCCGTCCGGACACTGGCAGGGACGATCAGGTCGCCACGCCGCTGACTGGCGTGGCGCGACTGGCGGACGCCGGGGAGGGGCCAATGCGCACGGCGATGTTCTACGGCGGCGCCGACATCCGCGTGGAGGAGTATCCGACGCCGCTGCCCGGGCCGGGCGAGGTGCTGGTGCGCGTCGGCGCGGCCGGCATCTGCGGCAGCGACCTGCACCCCTACCGAGGCGACAACCCCTGGGGCCGGGCGGCCACCGGCCCGGTGCGCGCCGGGCACGAACTGGCCGGCACGATCGCCGCGCTCGGCGATGGCGTTAGTGGGCTGGGCGTTGGGCAGCGCGTCGGCGTCGAGCCGATGCATCTGCTCGGTTGCGGGCACTGCCGCGCCTGCACCCGCGGCGACTACCACCTGTGCCCGACGCGCGGCCAGCGTGATGGCCGGCGCATTGCCAGCGCCGGCTTCAGCGAGTTCGACGTCGTTGCCTCCCGCAACGTCTTTCCGCTGCCCGACCAGGTCTCGTTAGAGGCCGCGTCGCTGCTCGACGTGTACGCCTGCGGCGTCCATGCGCTCAACCGCATCCCTCTGCGCCCGTTCGACACCGTCGTCGTCATCGGCACGGGGCCGATCGGTATGACCGCTGGCCAGGTGGCGCGGGCGGCCGGCGCGCGCCAGGTCGTCATGGTTGGCCGACGCGATGAGGTGCTGGCCGTTGCGCGCGCCGTCGGGGCCGCCGACGCGACCGTCAACGGCGCACGCGACCCGGTCGGCCCGGCCATCGCCGACCTCACCGATGGACTGGGCGCCGAGATCGTCATCGAGTCAGTTGGCGGGCGCGCCGCAACGATGGGCCTGGCCGCCGACGCGGCGGCGCCTGGCGGCCAGATCGGTGTGCTGGGCGCGATCGTCGGTGACGTCGCCGTGCCCTATCCCATCGCCAATCGCAAGGAGCTGACGATCAAGCTGATCAACAGCTACGCGACCTGGGGTGGCGTGCGCGAGTTCCAGATCGCACTGGACTTGATCGCCGGCGGGCGTGTTCAGGCCGAGCGGCTGATCACCCACCGCTTCCCACTCGACCGCATCGCCGACGGCTTCGCCGCTGCCGATGACAAGCGTGCTTCCGGGGCGCTCAAGGTCATCATCCAGCCCTGAAGCATCGCCCGGCGCTACTGGTCGATGTCGATCAGGACATACTGCTCCTCGACCGATACCGGATACGTCTCGGCGATGTATGGTCCTTTCTGGAGGCCATCGCCGCGCTCGCCCTCGGCCAGGACGAGTGCCTCGCCTGAGGCGACCGAGACATCATAGGCGCGCACGCGCGTCTTGGTCGGGTCGAACCAGGACTGGCCGGTGCGGATGTCGAACTCCCAACCGTGCCACGGGCAGCGCAGCAGTTCGCCCGGCCGGGTGAAGAGATACTCGCCCGGCTGCCCCGGCAACAGCACACCGTGCAGGCGACCGGCGCACAGCGGGCCACCCTGGTGCGGGCAGCGGTTGCGCAGCGCCAGGAACTCGCCATTGACATTGAAGACGCCGATGCTGCGCCCGAGAACCTCGACGATCTTGCGGCTGCCGGGCGGGATCTCGCCCACCGTGGCGACGACGTGCTTGGCCATCCACCTCTCCGAGCCAGTGGCTAGGCGCTAGTGTAGTTGTTCATATCGATGGGAGCGCCCGCAGCCCGGAGCGGCCCATGACGACCCGCTACCAGCCACGACCCACCGACGAGTACCGAGCAACCTCCTAGAAACGATAGAGCGCCCGGGCATTGTCGGTCATGATCTTTCGCTCCAGCACCGGGTCGATCTTCGTCGGGAAGACCAGGTCGGGGGCGTCGAAGTCCCAGTGGGGGTAGTCGGTCGCGAACATGATCCGATCATCCATATCGAGCTGCGCCAGCAACTCGTGGAACTGGTGTGGCTTGGCCGGCTCCTCGATCGGCTGCGTCGTCAGCCAGAAGTGCTGACGGATGACCTCCGACGGCAGCCGCCGCAGGTGCGGCACCTCCTCGCGCAGCCGCTTCCAGGCGCGGTCCATGCGCCACATCAGCGGCGGCAGCCAGGCGAAGCCGGCCTCGATCAGGACGACCTTGAGCGTTGGGAAGCGCTCGAACACGCCCTCCAGCACCAGGCTGATCACCTGCACCTGCATCGATGTCGGCATGCCGGCGTGGTCCTCGATGTAGAACGACGGCCAGCCAGCGCCGGTGATCGGCACGCCGCCGGAGCCGCCGAAGTGGATGCCGATCGGCAAATCGTGACGCGCGGCCGCCTCGTACATCGGCCAGTACTTGCGGCGGCCGAGCGGCTCATTCGTGCGCGCCGGCAGCAAGATCTGCACGAACTGCCGGTTGCTGCCGACGCGATCGATCTCAGCCGCCGCCAGCGCGCCATCCTCATACATCGGCACGACTGACGCCCGCAGGCGCGGCTCCGGCTCGGTCCACTCGGCGATCTGCCAGTCGTTGATCGCCGACGACAGCGCGGCGCCGTACTCCAGGTTCAACTGGCCGCCGGAGCCGAGCAGCGGGTTCAGGACGCCGTACTCGAAGCCCCAGTGGTCAAGCAACTGCTCGCGCATGAACGGCAGATCGCCGCCCGGCGGCGCACCATTCGGTGGCCAGGAGTCGTGGCGAGCGGCGTTGGGACTGGTGCGCGGGTAGTAGGCGCCGGTGTGGCCACGTCCGCCAAACAGCTCATGGTGACGCTTCCAACGTGTCGGCAGGTAGGCCACCAGCGTCTTGGCCGTCGCCGGCGCGTTGTGGATGTCGCAATCGATCGCGGCCACCTGGACCGAGGCGCTGCTGGTCGGACTCGGCATCGTGACGGCCATCGGCGGTCCCTCCTCGAG
>JADLAZ010000009.1 GCA_020849725.1 Chloroflexota bacterium | reverse complement strand
ACTGGACGGGCATGTCCCAGCCGCCGAACTCGACCATGCGCGCACCCATGGCCCGGTGTACCGCGGCCAACGGCGTCTGCTTGAGCGGCGCGTCGGTCATCGTCTCATCCTGTCCTTGCCACGGCCGTGCCCGGTCGCCGGCCAGCGCCGATTCTATGGCCCGGCCCGGTCGGGGTCAAGCCGAGTCGGCTGGCCCGGACGACCAGCCCAGGCTCTGGATGGCCAGCGCGACGGCGCCGACGACGATGGCATCGCTCTTGAGTGCCGTCGGCACGATGCGCACCACCCGCGCCGGCACGGCCATGGCGAAGCGGCGCACCAGCGCCTGCAGCGGCGCGAACAGCAGCGGCCCAGCCTCGGTCACCCGCCCGCCGACGACGATGACGCCGGGGTTGGTCGTCGTCACCAGGTTCGCCAGCGCGATCGCCAGCGTCCGGATCGCCTCGCCGGTGACGGCGCGGGCCGCCTCATCGCCGTCACGCGCGGCCTCGAACACCTGGGCCGGGGTGATGGTCATGCTGGCCGCCTGCGCGCGGGCGAGTGGCCCGTCGGGCGCGAGGCGTGGGACCAGCTCCAGCGCCCGGCGCACGATGGCTGTGCCAGAGGCGTACGCTTCGAGGTGGCCGGGCTTGCCGCACGAGCACAGCGGCCCATTCTCGTCGATCAGCAAGTGGCCGATCTCGCCGGCGGTGGCGGTCGCGCCATGGTAGAGGCGGCCGTCGAAGACCAGGCCGCCGCCGAGGCCTGTGCCGAGGTGAACGTAGGCCAGGTTGCGCTCGCCACGGCCGGCGCCGTAGCGCGCCTCGCCCAGCGCCGCGACGCGCGCGTCGTTGTCGACCAGCGCCGGCGCGCCGAGCCGGTCTTCCAGCAGACTGGCTAGCGGCGCTTGCTCCCAGCCGGCCAGGCGCGGCGACGACAGCACAACGCCGCCGGCATCGACCGGGCCACTGAAGCCGCAGCCAATGCGCAGCAGATGATCGGGCCGGACGCGCACCTCCGCCAGGCAGGCTGCCGCCATGCCGCCCAGCTCACCGACGGTGGCATCGGGGCCACCGGGCGGTGTCGTCGCCGAGCGCTCGGCGACGATGTGCCCCTGGAGGTCAGCCAGCGCCAGCCGCCGGCCGCGCGCGCCGATCTCGATCCCGATGACATACCCCTCGCTGGTCAGCATCCGCACCTCTGGATGATGTCAGCCGCGACCGGTGATGGGGGGAGGGCAGGGACGGCGCGGCGCACCGGTCCACCGGTACGCCGCGGGCGCGGCGACCTCAGCCGAGGACGACCGGATTGCGCAGCACGCCGATGCCTTCGATGTCGATCTCGATCACATCGCCGGCCTTGAGCGGCCCGACACCGGCTGGCGTGCCGGTGATGATGACATCGCCCGGCTCCAGCGTCATCACGCCGGTGATGTGCCGGATCAGCGCCGGCACATCGAAGATGAGATCGTTGGTATTGGAGTCCTGCACGGTGACGCCGTTGAGGCGGGCCTTGATCGCCAGGTTGCCGGCGTCGATGCCGGTGGCGATGGCCGGCCCGAGCGGGCAGAAGGTATCGAACGCCTTGCCCTCGACCCACTGGCCGCTGCGACCCATCTGCACGTCGCGGTCGCTGACGTCGTTGCCGCAGGTATAGCCGAAGATGACGTCGTTCTCCTGACCGGCCTTGACGTGGCGGCAGCGCTTGCCGATGACGACACCCAGCTCCGCCTCGTAGTCGATCCGGTCGGTCGCGTTCGGCAGAACGATGGTCGCGCCCGGGCCGATGAGGGCGCTGGGTGGCTTCATGAACACGATCGGGAACTTCGGCAGCGGCTGGTTGGACTCGGCCGCGTGCGCGGCATAGTTGAGACCGATGGCCAGGATCTTGCCTGGCACGATCGGCGTCAGCAGTTGCAGGTCGCCGACCGCACCCACCTTCGCACCGGCGGTCAGTTGGCCGAACAGCTCGCCCTTGGCCTCGCGAACCTCATCACCTTCCAGAATGCCCAGCCGAGCGCCACCGTTGGCCGCGTAGCGAACGATCTTCACGAATGCTCCCCTCCTCAGCCTCGTGCGCCGGCTGCCTGGCCGGTCGTCGCGGTTGCCTCGTCCCGCGCGGTCCGCCGGGGTCACGGGCCAGAGGCCGTCGGGGCGGACGCAGCGTCGCGCAGTCTAGCATCGACCGGGCGGCGCGGCAACGCACCGGCGGCCACGCTGGGGGCGCGCAAGTGAGCATACCAACTGTGCGCGCCAGCGGCCATCGCCGCGCCAGGGGCGTGCCGACACGGACGTCGCCATGGCGTGACGAGGCGCCGTGGTCGTCGTGAGGCTGGTGTCCTGGTGGGTGGCATCGGGCGCGACCGGCGGCTGGCCACCCGTCGCCGGCTAGGCGATGCCCCACCCGGCTGTAGTCAAGAGTGGCTGGGAGTCCGCCCGGGCGCCGAGGCCGCTGGACCAGGTGTGCGGGCGCTTCGGTAAAGGTTCGGTATAGGAGTGATGTGCGCCTGTCCCATGACCATGAGTAGGAGAATTGGGCTGCCTGGCGCAGTACAGGCTGGTCGAACGCCACTGCTATACTCGGCTAGGGGAAAGGATACCCTCGCGGCGATGCTCATGGTGGCCCAGGAGGATGGGCCAGGCCGGGCGTTGCCACGCTTGTTGACCGGTAGGGTAGGGAGCACGACGATGACCACGGTATCCAACGCGGCCGATCGTGAGCGTCTGTCCACCGATGCGGCCACCGATGCGGCCGCCGCGACTGACACCGTCGATGTGCCGGACTGGCTAGCGGCGATGCGGCCCGCGCCGCCGCCGGCCGTGCCGGCGCCAGGTGTCCCGGTTGCAGCGACCGCTGCACCGCCGCGCGCGGCAACCCCACCCAGCCGCCACACAGAGCCGGTGCCGGCGCTGCTGGCCGAGGACGATCTCCCGGCCTGGTTGACGCGGCTGGCGGCGGAACCACCGCCACCGTCACCGCCTGCCCCGCCGGTAGAGACGGGCGGCGTGCCAGCCTGGATCACGCCGGCAGGGGCGGCGCCGGCGGCGCCCGCGCTGACCGCGCCCGAGGCGCCACCGCCGGTGTGGGGCGCGCGCGCGACGACGGCCGCCCCGACCGAGTCGGCCGGTGCGGCCATCTTCGCCTCGCTGGCCAGCACGCCGGTTGCCATCGAGCCGGACGAGCCGCTCGCCGCGGCGACGCCTGCGTCGAGCACCTCGCGCCCGATCCCCTGGTGGTGGTTCGCTGTCGCGGCGGCAGTCGTCCTGCTGCTCGTCATCGTGGTTGCGCTGCTGCCGCGCTGACGACCGCGCCACACCCGCGCCCGGCCCCCAGCAGAGGAGTGAGAACGAGTGAGCGCCGCATCGCTGACGATCGAGTCGATCCTGGTAGCCGAGTTCGGCCGCACCATGACGCGGGCGTTTCTCATCGATCGTGTCGACGGCGCCTACCGGTTTCTAGCGCGCGGCGAGGCGATCTCGACCCAGGAACCGCCTCACGACGATCTGACCATCGGCCTGCAGGCCGCCATCCAGCAAGTCGAGTACATCGCTGGCCGCAAGCTGCTCAAGCGCGACCGGCTGCTGGTGCCGCAGATTGCGAACGGCGACGGCCTTGACTCCTTCATCGCCGTCGCCAATGTCGGCGACCCGTGGCGACTGGCCATTCTCGACGCCGGCGCCTCGGCGGCCGACGTGGCTGCCATCGCTGACGCCACCCGCCGCATGGAGACGCTGGCCTACACGATCGCGCCACCCGGCCGCAGCCAGCGGCCGACTGACTGGCACGCGCAGCATGCCGCGGCCCTGGCCACCTGGCGGCCGGATACGGTCCTGTTCGTGACCGGCCCGACACCGAACGCCGAGCAAGTGGCGCGCATGATCGGGCTGATCAAAGGGCTGCTGAGCATCCCCACCGGTCCGTTGCGTCCGGTGGATGAGCGGCCACTGCCGCCGGTGCTGGTGATCGCGCCGGAGGCGATCTATGGTCAGCTCAACGACCAGATCGGGCTGCCGAGTCAGCTGCGCCATCTCGTCGCCGCCTCGCCGAGCGCGCTGGCCGAGCGTCTGGCGACCGAACTGAGCAAACTGGCCGACGAGCGGGCGCTCGACCGCATCCAGGGCTACGAGAGCGTCAGCAGATGGTCGAGTGTGCCGGTTATCAACCGCCAGAAGGCGGCCGGCCTGGTCACCCAGTACCTGGCGCGCAGCGGGCGCCGCCGAGTGGCGCTGGTCGACCTGGAGGAGGCGATCGGGCTGTATGTGGCGACCTCGGAGCGGCTAACCGGCGCGGTCGTCGCTGATGTCGCCCTGGCCATGGGCATCACCAACCTGCTCGGCCAGACGAGTGCTACCGCCTTGCGCCGCTGGGTGCCGTTCGAGCTGAGCGAGGCCGACCTGGCGCACTGGGCGATCAACCGCTCGCTGCGCCCGCTGACCGTATCGATCGATGCGCGCGATCAACTGATCGAGCAGGCGTTCGCCCGCGAGGCGATCCACCTGGCCGCCGGCCGCACCGCCGGCGGCATCTGCGCCGGCGCCGAGGTCGTGATCGGCAGCCAGTGGCTTGGCCGCTGGCGTGACCCAGCCGCCGCCGCCGCCGTCCTGCTCGACGGCGTGCAGCCCGCCCCAGAGAGCGGCCTGGTGACGCTGGCGCTGGACCAGACCGGGCTGCTGCCGGCGATGGGAGCCCTGGCGCAGGCCGAACCAGCCGCCGCGGCGGCGATCCTGGAGCACGATGCCCTGGCGCCCCTGGGGACCGCCCTGGTGATTCACGGCGCAGCGGACGGCCAACGGGCGGTCAGCGGCGTGCTGCAGCACGGTGGTGGCGAACCCCGCCAGTTCGAGGTCAAGGGCGGCGGCCTGCTGGTGCTGCCGCTGGGCGTCAACGATGCCGCGACGATCCGACTGACGCTGGAGGGCCGCGCCGGCCTGGGAGCCTTCCGGAGCAGCCAGACCGTCCAGCTCGACGCGCCGGCGCACGTCCGTGGCGGTAGCGTCGGCCTGATCATCGACGCCCGTCCCCGGCCGCTGCAACTGCCGGACGAGCCGCGCCGCCGGTTGGAGCGCCTGCGCGAGTGGCTGGCCGCCTTCGACCTGCTTCCGACCGACGATTGACGCCGATGGCCGACGACGACACCAGGAGACACGCCTGCATGTACTACTACCCCACGCCCTACCCGTGTGTGGTCAAAGACGGCCTGCTTCGCGTTGAGCGGACCCTGTCCGAGAACGGTGACGTCCTGGTCGATGTCGGCCAGCGCGTCGTCGCTGATGAAGTGGTCGCCATCGGGCGTGGCAGCGAGGCCACCCTCATCATCGACGCCGCCGCCGATATGGGCGTGCCGCCGGGCGAGGTGGTGAAGGGACTGACGCGCCAGGTCGGCGCGACGTACCGGACTGGGGAGACGATGTCGGTGGCGCGGGCTGGCCTGCGCCGGCGCGAGGTGCGCGCGGCCGAGGACGGCGTCCTGGTCGCCGTCGACGCCGTCTCGGGGCAGATCCGCTTCCGGCCCGCCTCCAGCCGGGGCGAGTTGAAAGCCCACGTCGCCGGCACGATTGAGGCGATCAATGGGCGGCGCGGCGTGACGATCGCGACGACCGCCACGCACCTGCACGGCATCTGGGGCATCGGCGACGAGGCCGTCGGCGTTGTGCATGTGCTGACCCAGCGGCGCGACGAGGACCTGCGGCCGGAGATGTTGGACGCGCGCGCGGCGCTCGCCGTCGTCGTGGCGGGACGAGCCGCTGGCGTCGACGCGCTCAAGAAAGCGGCCGCCGTCGGCGTGCGGGCGCTGGTGCTGGGCAGCCTCGATCAGGCGGACCTGCGGTCATTCCTGGAGAGCCAGGGGCGGGCGGGGCCGCGCTGGTACGTCGGTGGTCCCGACTGGCGGCTGCCGACGCCATCGCCGGTTGTGCCGTTCACGCTGATCGTCACCGAGGGCTTCGGCCGGGTGCCGATGGCGGCGCTCGTCTTTGAGACGCTGCGCGAGTGCGAGGGGCGGGAGGCATCGCTCGCCGGTACGACGCGCCTGCGCGCGGGCTTGAGCCGGCCGGAGATCATCATCCCCAGCAGCCGCACCGATGGGCGGCCAGCCACGGCCGCGGCGGCCGTCGTGCAGGTCGGCACGCGGGTACGCCTGGTCGATCCGCACTCGCTGGGACAGGCTGGCGCGGTCGTGTCGCCGCCGACGCTGCGGCCAGCCGGCGACGGTATCCTGCGCGACATGGTCGACGTGGAGCTGGATGGCGGCGCGCGTCGGTCGCTGCCGCTGACCAATCTCGAAGTGCTGGCCTGAGCGGCGCGGACGACGCCGGCAAGACGCCGGCGCCGCCCAATCGATCACCGCTCGACTGGCCCGGCTGGTGGTGGCGGCGGTGGCCAGGATGGCGCGACCGGGGCCGCTGGCGGCGCGGCAGCGCCGTCACCGCTCGTCTTGGCCAGCCGGCGCACCAGCAGGTCGAGACCCTCCAGCAGCTCGATCGGCAGCGGGAAGACGATCGTTGAGTTCTTCTCAGAAGCGACTTCGACCAGCGTCTGGAGATACCGCAGCTGCAGCGAGGCTGGCGAGCGGGCCATCATCTGGGCGGCCTCGGTCAGCTCGCGCGATGCCTCGAGCTCGCCGGTGGCGGCGATTACCTTCGCCCGTCGCTCGCGCTCGGCCTCGGCCTGGCGGGCCATGGCGCGCTGCATTATCTCTGGCAGTTCGACGTCGCGGATCTCGACGACGCTGACCTTGATGCCCCATGGCTCAGTCTGCTGGTCGATGATCTGCTGCAGCCGGTCGTTGATCTTGTCCCGCTCGGCCAGCAGATCGTCTAACTCAACCTGGCCGAGTACGCTGCGCAGCGTCGTCTGGGCGATCTGCGAGGTGGCGCGGATGTAGTCGGTGACGCTGACGACAGCCAGACCGGGATCGACGACGCGGAAATAGGCGACGGCATTGACCCGCACCGTCACATTGTCGCGGGTAATGATCTCCTGTGATGGCACATCCATCGTGATCGTCCGCAGGTCGATGCGCACCATGCGCTCGATGGCGGGGATCAGGATGATCAGGCCCGGCCCGCGCGCGCCGGCGAAGCGGCCGAGCCGAAAGATGACGCCGCGCTCGTACTCCTGGACGACCTTGAGCGTGTTGGTCAGGAACCAGATGACGATGACGGCCAGAATGACGAAAAAGACCAGGGGTCCGATCAAGTTGGTCATGCAGGCTCCTCCTTCCCGGCCGCGGCCGGCTGTGGCTCCAGCACCTCGACGTCAAGGTCCAAACCTCGCACGCCCAGCACGCGCACGGCTTGCCCTAGCTCGACCGGCCCACCCTGACTGGTGGCCCGCCACAACTCGCCCTGCACGAAGACCATCCCCTGTGGCGCCAGCCGGCTGCGCACGATCGCTGTCGCGCCGATCAGCCCCTCGCGCCCGGTCATCACCTGCCGGCCGCGGTCGCGCAGTGCCGTCACCGAGATAAACGCCGCAAACGCCGCCAGACTGATGACGACGGCGGCGATGGCGCCGGGTAGCACTTCAAACGCCGGGTTGCCCTGCGTGTTGAGCAGCAGCATCGAGCCGAGCGCGAACGCGATCACGCCGCCGATCGTCAGCACGCCGTGGGTCGGCGCGAACAGGTCGATGGCGAGCAGGACGAAGGCCAGGATCATCAGCAGCGCGCCGGCCCAGTTGACCGGCAACGAACCCAGCCCGAACAGCGCCAGCAGCACCAGGATCGCGCCGGCGACCCCCGGCAGGATCGCACCGGGGTTGGCGAACTCGGCATAGAGTGCCAGCAGCCCGAGTGACAGCAGCAGGTAGGCGATCGTCGGGTCGGCGATCAGTTGCAGGAAGCTCTCGATCCAGGTCGGCGCCACTGGCTGCACCGCTGCGTCCAGCACCTGCACGATCGTCGGACCACTCTCCAGCGTGACCGTCCGGCCGTGCGCCTGGCGCAGCAGATCGTCTAGATCAGTCGCGATCAGGTCGACGACCCCCAGCCGCAGCGCCTCGCTGGCCGGCAGATTGGCCGCCTGGCGCACGGCCTGCTCGGCCCAGTCGGCGTTGCGCCCGCGCCGCTCGGCCAGACCGCGGATGTAGGAGACGGCGTCGTTGGTGACCTTGTTGGTCATCACCTCCGATTGCTGCTCGACCTGGCCGCTGGCGCCGATGCTGACCGGGCTGGCCGAGCCGATCGTCGTGCTGGGCGCCATGGCGGCGATGTGCGCGGCGTAGCTGATGTAGGCGCCGGCCGAGGCCGCCCGCGCGCCGCTGGGGCTGACGTAGACGATCACCGGCACCGTGCTGGCGAGGATGCGCTGGATGATCGTCCGCATGGCTGTGTCCAGCCCGCCGGGCGTGTCGAGCTTGATGACGACCGCGCCGGCGCCGGTGCGCTCAGCCTCGTCGATGCCGTGCTTGACGTACTCGGCCACGACTGGCGTGATGGCGCTGTTGACGGTCAGCACCGGCACCGTTGCCCGACCGGATGCTGCCTGTCCGGCTGCGCGCGCCGGGAGGACCGCCAGCAGACCCAGCGCCAGCGCCAGTCCCCCCAGCGCCAGCCAGCGATGCACGCTCATGGTCCCTCCTCCGCTGCCGGCGGGCATGCCATCCGGCTCGCTCTCACTATATACGAGCCAGAAGGCGAAGGAGAGCCAGGTGACGAGCAGGAGCAGCCAGAGGCCCTCATCCCTTTGCTCGCCCACCGCCGCGGGCGAAGGAGCCGGTGCTGGCCGACCGCGATGCCGCGCACAGACGAGAGTGAGGGTGGGGGCCCTTCGTCTTGCCCACTGGCCCACCGGCCCACTGGCGACTGACGACTGGCGACTGCTACAATGGGCGCCGTCAATACGGCGTGACCACCTCGCCCGCCGGTCGCGCCAGACCGGGAGCGTCGCTCTAATGGACTTGTCCACGCGCCTCTGCCCCACCTGTGGCAGTCCCCACCTGCTCCAGACCCCGCGTGGCTTCGCCGGGCGCAGCGACACGCCGCACCAGTACCTGACCTGCCAGCAGTGCGGCCAGATCGTCTACGAGATTCTGTCGGTGACGCAGCGCGACATCCGCCTCAACCGGTACGAGGCCGGCGCGGTCGTCGTGCGCGATAGTCTCACCTACACGGTCCGGCGCATCCTCAAGGTCGGCTTCGACGAGCACTTGCTCTACCTGAAGGTGCTGGCGGCCGAACCGGACGAACCCGAGACGCCGGCCGCGCCGGCATCCGAGACGAGCGACGCCTGAGGCGCGCTCACGGCGCAACGGTCGGCCGCGCCACCTCAACCGTCACGGCGGCGCCCACCGCGCATGGAATGGGCGCGGCCGGGAGGGGTGCGCCGCCGGGCGAGCCGAGCCTACCCGGCGGGCGGGCGGCGTGCAACAATCCAGGACCGAGCGCGCCGGGCGCTGGGCTGCGGCGGGCATGGCAAGGATGGCGGGAGCGATGGCGGAGACGGGCGAGCGGAGTGGTGGCGCGCGGCGACCGCAGGTGCTGAGCGGGATGCGGGACTTTCTGCCGCAGAAGATGCTGCTGCGCCAGCACGTCATGGGCGTGCTGCGCCGCGTCTTCGAGGCGCACGGCTTCGAGCCGCTCGATACGCCGGCGATCGAGTACCTGGAGACGTTGCAGGGCAAGTACGGCGAGGATGAGAAGCTCATCTACCGGTTTCAGGATCACGGCGAGCGCTGGGTCGGGCTGCGCTACGACCTGACGATCCCGCTGGCGCGCGTCGTCGCCATGCGCCAGAACGACATCGTGCTGCCGTTCAAGCGCTACCACATGGCGCCGGTCTGGCGCGCCGACCGGCCGCAGAAGGGGCGCTACCGCGAGTTCTGGCAGTGTGATGTCGACACCGTCGGCAGTCGCTCGATGGTCGCCGACGCCGAGATGCTGCAGATCGTCGGCGAGGCGCTCGACGGGCTGGGCTTCCGCGATTTCGTGACCGAGCTGAATCACCGGCTGGTACTGAGCAGCCTGGCGCGCTACGCCGGCGTGACCGAGCACCAGACCGGCGCGATCATTCGAGCCGTCGACAAGCTGGCCAAGATCGGGCCGGACGGCGTGCGCGAGGAGATGCTCCGGGCCGGCATCGCCGCCGAGGCGGCCGAGCGCGTGCTGCAACTGGTGCTGGTCGAGGGCGACAACGCGGCGATCCTGGCCGAGCTGGTGGCGCGGCTGGGCGACATGCCCGAAGCCGCGCCCGGCCTGCAGGACCTGAGCGCGCTGTTGCCGGTGCTGCGTGACCTGGGCGTGCCGGATGACCGGGTGCGGCTCACGCTGAGCCTGGCGCGTGGGCTGGACTACTACACCGGGCCGGTCCACGAGACGGTCGTGCGCGAGCCGAAGGTCGGCTCGATCGCCGGCGGCGGCCGCTACGACGGGCTGGTCGGCGTCTTCAGCGGCCGGGAGATGCCGGCCACCGGCGTGTCGCTGGGGTTGGAGCGGCTGCTGGACGTGATCGAAGACCTGCACCTGCTGCAGCCGCCGGCGACGGTGACGGAGGTGCTGGTGACGGTCTTCGGCGCTGATGGCCTGGCCGACAGCCTGCGCCTCGCCAATGACCTGCGCGCCGCCGGCCTGCGCTGCGAGGTCTACCTCGAGCCGCGCCGCCGGCTGGGCGACCAGCTCGCCTACGCCAACCGCCGTCAGGTGCCGCTGGCGGTCATCCTGGGGCCGGACGAGGTCGCGCGCGGCGAAGCCACGCTGCGGCGGCTGAGCGACGGCCACGAGTGGCGGGTGCCGTTGGCGCGGCTGGCCGAGACCGCGCGCCAAGCGCTGGTGGAGGTGGCGTGACCGGCGCCCTGACGCCAGAAAGCAGCCGCCACCACTCACCATAACGGAGCGCAAGTAGCGAATTGGCAGTGGTTGTAGCGATTTTCGCTACGCCGACTGGCCCATCCGGGTGCAAGGTGCGACGATGATGATGCCGGCGTCATCCGGAGAGGCGCCGATTGCAGTCGTGGCGCTAGCATACCGGAACGGCGACGATGAGTGCGCGACCACCCGCCGATTTCGCTCAATGGCTGCGCTGCTGGCGGCAAGCATGCGACTTGCTCCCGAAAGAGCTGGCGCAGCTGGCGGAATGCTCGGAGGCGATGATTCGATCGATCGAGCGCCGTGCCCGACGTCCACGCGCGGATCTGGCTGAGCGATTGGCTGCTGCCCTCGGCGTGCCGCCGGCGGGTTGTCGTGTCGTCGGCGCTTGCGCTGAGGGCCGGCTACCGCTCGACCGGCTCTCACTGCCCATGCCCGTCGTCGACGGGCAAGCCGCCCCGTTCCGGCCACCCACTCAGCGTTCCCTGCTCCCGCCGCTGATCGGGCGCGATGCAGAGGTTCGGACTATCCACCAGCTGCTCCTCGATCGCGACGCGCGCTTGTTGACGCTAGTCGGACCTGACGGTGTTGGCAAGACCCATCTGGCCCGCGCCGCCGCGGCATCGCTTCGAGCGAGCTTCCACCATGACGTCTGGTTTGTGGACCTGGAGCTTGTCGGCGACACGGCGCTGGTCGCGGAGGCCGTGGCGGCCGCCCTGAACATCCCTGGTGCGCGAGGGCGTCCGATTGACCGCCTAGTCGAGGCGGTTCGCTACTGGCGAGCGCTGCTGGTGCTCGATGATTGTGAGAATGACTCGGCCACGGTGGCCGTCATTCAGGAGGTGCTGACCGAGGCGCCCATGCTCAAGGTGCTGGCGACGAGTCGCGCACCCCTGCGCCTCAAGATCGAGAAATGGCTGACGGTGCGTCCGCTGGCCGTGCCTGACCCCGCTCGCACGGGCTCACTGGCCGAAGTGGTGCGCGCGCCGGCGGTCGTGCTGTTCCAGGAACGGGCGCGCGCCGTTCAACCACATTTCGAGGTTGGCCGCGAGAACGCGGCGCACGTGGCAGCACTGTGCCAGCGCCTCGATGGGTGGCCACTGGCGATCGAGTTGGCGGCGGCGCGCATGGCCATCGAAGACCCGGCGGCGATCCTGGCGACCCTCGATAGCAGTAGCTTGCACGCCGTTATCGAAAGCAGCTACGAGCGGCTGCCCCCGGCGGCGCAGCGACTGCTGGCCCGTCTGAGTGTCGCGCCGGCGGGCTGGACACTCCAGTCGGCAGTGGCGGTCTGCGCCGACCCGGGCGACAACGAGCCCGCCGTCGCCGCTGAACTTGAGCGGTTGACGGGTCGGAGCCTGCTGTGGATGGACCTGGACACCGCGGGACGCGCGCGTTTTCGCATGTCCGAGGTTGTGAGAGCCTACGCCGCCGAGCGGCTGGCCGGTTCGGACGAGGCGGGGTTGCTGGCCAGCCGCTTCGGGCGCCACGTTCTGGCGCTGGCGCGGCGCATCGACGCGTCATTGACCGGTCCCGACAGCAGCGCCCATCTGTCCGAGCTGCGTGATGAGCAGGCGAATGTTGGGGCGGTGCTGACGTGGGCCTGTCGCGCCGGTGACAGCGCGCTGGCGCTCGACCTGACGGGCGCCCTGTGGCGTGCCTGGCAGGTCAGCGGGCGTTTCCACGAAGGGCGCGACTGGCTTGAGCGCGCGCTCGCCCGGGCTGGTGCCGAGGCCACCCCGGCCAGGGCGCAGGCGCTCCTTGGCGCGGGCGCGCTGGCGTGGAAGCAAGGCGATTCCGTCCAGGCACGCGCCTGCTGGGAGGAGGCACTACCCATCTGGGCGGCGCTTGGGGAGGCCGGCGGCCACGCCATGACGCTCAAGCACCTCGGACTGCTCGACCTCTACGGCGGGGAGCCCGATCGGGCGCGGGAGCGCTTCAGCGCGGCACTGGCCGAACGGCGTCGCCTTGACGACCAGGACGGGGTCGCGTCGTCCTTGAATGACCTGGCAATGGCCTTGCAGGACACCGGCGATCTTACGGGCGCGCGCGCGCTCCTGGAGGAGGCCCGCACCGCTTGCGAGCGCCAGCACCACCCGTTCGGCCTGGCCGTCGTGACCGTCAACCTGGGCAGTGTGCTGCTGGAGTCGGGCGAGATTGAGGCGGCCCGCCAGGCCTTTGTTCAATCCTTGCGCTTGAGCCGGGACTTGGACAGTCGCGAGCAGATCGTGTTCGGACTGGTCGGTCTGGCGGCGATCGCCACCCACGACGCTAAGCCCACCCTGGCGGCGCGCCTGTACGCCGCCGCGGATGCCCTGGCTAGCGAGATCGGGTTTGCCGCGTCACCGAGCGATCGTGCGCGACAGGAGCGGGCCCAGCACGTCGCGCGCGCCAGCGTCGATGAGGCGACGTGGGCCGACGCGTGGGCCGCCGGGTGGACGCTGGTGGTGGAGCGAGCGGTCGCGGCGGCGCTCGGCGAGGAGGCCACCGAGCATCACGCTTGAAACTACGACCTGCCCGGTCGATCCTTTCCGACCCAGCGACTGTTGAGACATGCTAAGCTCTCGGCGTCACACGGCGTTGCCCAGACAAACGACGAAGCAGCGATAGATAGGGGGAGGACGAATGCTTCGAGTACGTCTCGTCGCAACTCTGGCGATTGTGTTTGGCGTGCTGCTCTCTTGGCCCGCTGCCGTCGGCGCGGCGGCACCCGTGAACGGCTTCGCTCGCCTCTATCCAGTGCCTGAGGCGGCCGGTGACCATGGCACGGTGACGGTCACGCGGGACGCCCGCACCGCGAAGCCCCGGCTCGTCTTTCGGCTGACCGGATTCGTCCCCAATAGCCAGCATCACTGGCGCCTCCATCGCGCCGACGGCACGACCGTCTACCAGCCTGCCAGGTGGGCACCGCTCAAGGCCAACTGGCGGGGTGAGATCAGCGCCTGGATCAGCGTCCCGGTGGCGGCGCCATACGACAGCCTGCCCTACCAGATCAGCGTCTATCAGGCCTCGCTCACGGCGCCGAACGGCCCCGGAGCGGTCATCGCCTGTGGCGGGATCATCGTCGCCGGGAGCGGGCCGGGCGAGCCCTGTGATGGCGGCGGCGGGGGCTCGCACTGGTGGTAATGGCTGGGAGCGCCGGTGCGTGACGCCATGACCGCGAGCGGGGTTTAGGGAATCGCCAGTCCGGCATGACGGCGGATCTCGGCTTCGCTTCGCTGCACCTTCGAGAGGTGGAATTCATCGACTAGCGCCACCGTCGGGTTGGCACCCCAGATATTGAGATAGGCGTAAAGCGGGCCAGCGGGATAGACGTTGTCGGCACTGGCCGCCACCACCGCGCCGTTCACGTAGATGCGTGAACCGGTTGGCCCCCAGCTCAGCGCCAGATGGAGCCACTCACCGGTCGGCAAGACCATCGGACTGCTCAGGTCGGCCGGACGGCAGCACCGCTCGCTGTTCCAGGTCGTGTAGGTGGGATGACCGTCCGGATCGACGACTCCATAGAGCACATGGCCGGCTGGAGGCTGCGTCGTCGTACTGTTCCAGTTGAGATTCAGCAGATCGCCGACGACCTGGTAGCGAACCCAGAACTCGATGGTGCCCTGAGTCGCCGCATCGCCACCGAGCGCGCTAGATCCGTACCAGCCCGGCAGGCCGTAGCGGATGAAGCGGCCCGGGCTGAGAGACACGGCCTGACCAAGCCCCGGCTGGCTAGCGCCGTAGCTCAGTGTGCCGAACGCTTCGCCGGCCGTCGCGCCGTCAAAGCGATCCAGCACGAGCGTGTTGCTGTCCGCCACTGCCGGCGTGATCCCACCGGGCGGCGGGGTGGTCCGCTCACAGACGGCTCGGCCGGCGTCGAGCCGTCGAAATGCCCAGCCGGACTCCGGGGTGATCGGCACGGCAGCCGCCACGAGGCGATCGGTCAGCGCCTGGGGTGACTGCGGGCCGCACGTTGCCAACACCAGGGCCGCGGCGCCGGCCACGTGCGGCGCCGCGTACGACGTGCCGTGGTCCGTGCCATATCCACCGGCGGCATTGGTCGACAGGATATCCTGACCGGGCGCGGCCAGCGCAACCCACGCGCCGAAGTTCGAGTCGACCCGGCGCTGATCGGCCGCAGTCGTCGCGGCGACGGCCACGACGTCGCGGCAGCCGGCCGGCCAGGTCGCTTCGTCGCGGCCGTGATTGCCGGCCGCGGCGACGACGAGAACGCCACGCGCTCCGGCGGCATCGATCGCATCCTGAACCGCGCGCGGGCAGGCGCCGACCTTGGCGACGCTGAGGTTGATGATGCTTGCCCCCTGGTCGACGGCCCAGGCGATGGCCGGCGCGACCGCGGAGGTGACGGCAACGTTGGTGTCCAGCACGATCTTGCCGTTGAGCAGTCGGACATCATGCGCCACACCGGCGATCCCGCTGCCGTTGTCTGGGAGGGCGGCGACGACGCCCGCCACGCGCGTGCCATGGTCGAGGACGTCGGACGCGGTGGCGCGGTACGGCACACTGGTGAAGTCACGGCGCGCGATGACTCGTCCGGCGAGATCGGGATGACCCTCGTTCATGCCACTGTCGAGGATGGCGACGGTGACGGGCGCCGCCCCACGGGCCTGGGCCCAGGCCACGGGCGCGCCGATGTGGCTCAGCGCCCATTGCTGCGCCAGCAAGGGGTCGTTCGGCACCGCCGCCGTCTCGGCGATGAAGTCGGGCTCGGCGAAGGCCACGCGGCTGTCGGCTCGGTAGCGCTGCAGCGCCAGCGCCGCGAGCGTAGCGGTGCCGGCATCGATCAGATGGGCTGATTGCCCAACTGTCGTCAGCCGCCAGGCGCGCGGGCCGGCACGCCGCACGTCGGCATGTAGCCGGGCCTGCGCCACGGCATCGGCGCCGCCGTGAAAGCCAACCACGAGCCGGCCGCTCAGCGCCGGCCGGCCCTCGACGACGACGGCTGGCAACGCGCCTTCGATGGGGCCGCCGGCGCCTGTGAAGGCGGCCGCTGCCACGGTCGTGCCGCACGTGCCGCCAACTGATGCCAACTTGCCCCCCGTCACGACGCCAGCGATCGCGACGGTGGTGGTGAGGGTGCCGCTCTTGACCAGCACCCGGGTCGTCACCTTGAGGTCGGCGGGCGCGGCGGCATCGACCGGCAGGCCAAAGACATAGACTTCACCACTCTTGTCGAAGAACGAGAAGGTCGTCGGCAACGGCGACGGCAGCGTTGACCCCTTGCCGAGCGCCACCGCGGCGAGACCGTCGGTGGTCGTCACGGCCAGCACCTGCTGCTGACTGGTCGACACCTTGACGCGCAGGACCAGACCGGCGTGCCGTACCGGCGCGATGCCGCCGGTGGTCAGGGTGATCTGAGTGCGCTCGCCGTATTGCAGGTAGGTGAGGGGCGCGGCCGTCGCGCTGCCAGTCCGCACGCGGGTGCCGGCCCACGCGCCGGTCGCGGGTCCGGCCAGCAACTGCGGCGGCACGACCGTCTCCGGCGCAGCGGGCTGGGCGATGCCTGCTAAGGCCGCCAGCGCGGCCCCGCCCGTGCAGCCGGCCGCAGGCGTCAGGCCGAAGTCGATGTGTGTCAGGGCTGAGCCGGCGGCCAGCGAAGCCGTCGCGCAGCGAGCCGTCGTCGGACGCTGCCCGGTCGGAATGACCAGGCAGAGGCGCTGTGAGCCGGCCGGGAGCGGACCAAGGACATAGGCGCCGTCGGCCTCGCTGCTCGCGCGCGGCTCGATGCTGCCGGCCAGCCCATCGCCGTCGACGTCGACAAAGAGGGTCGCGCCCGCCAGACCGGCCTCGCCCGGCTCGGCCAGGCCGCTGCGGTTGCTGTCGGCGAAGACCCGGCCGGTGACCGCGGCGGCCTGGTCGGGCGCTGCCGGCGCCGCCCACGCGGTGAGCGGCGTGCCCGCGATCGCGGCCTCGCTCACGCTGGCCAGCGGCGGGGCGAACGTCACCGCCACGATGCAGAGAACCAGACCCTGCCACACGCGCGCGTTACTCATCGCCTCACACCTGTCGATTCTTCCCGGGCACCCTGGACAGACGGAGTGTAGCCGCGGTGGTCGCGCCGGTCAATTGTTGCCCGAGTCGCGACGGCGCGCGCCCTCGATCCGGGGAGTGTATCGGATGTTTATACACAATAGATGCCAGCATCAGGTTGACGGCCAGTCTGGCGACTGCTAGCGTACAACAATACGAAGATCACTCGATCGGACTTGGCGCTTGACGGATGTTGACCGTCACGACCGAAGGACCAGTCTGACAGAGACGCCAGGCTGTGGCACGGTGCCGCGCCGCGACCGCTCGTGTGACAGAGGTTGTCACCGGGACGCGCTACTCGATACGGGGGAGGGAGACGCCGTGACACGACTGACCGTCCTCATACTGGTGTCGCTGCTGGCCTGGCCGCTGGCGTCGCTTGCGCCGGTCGCCGTCCAGGCCCAGGCCACACCCCCGGAGCCGCTGCTGCACGCGGCGGCCAGCAGCCCGAGCTGGGCCGCGGTCGGCAGCCTGGCCTCGGCCCGGAGCGAGCACACCGCCACCCTGCTTCAGAATGGCCAGGTGCTGGTCGCTGGTGGCTACAGCGGCAACGCGCTAGCGTCCGCCGAGCTCTACGACCCGGCCACCGGGCTTTGGGTGGCTGCTGCCGCGATGTCGTCGCCGCGCTACGATCACACGGCGACCTTGCTAACCTCTGGCAAGGTGCTGGTGGCGGGTGGCTATGATGCTGGCGGCACGCCGCTCGCCACGGCGATCCTCTACGATCCGGCCACCGGCCTCTGGTCGGCGCCATCGGCGATGGCGTCGGCGCACGCGAGCCACACCGCCACGCTCCTGGCCAGCGGCAAGGTCCTGGTGGCCAGCGGCACAGTTGGTGGTGGCGGCGCCGGCACGGCCAGCGATCTCTACGATCCGGCGACGAACTCGTGGACCGGCATCGGCGCACTCGCCACAGCCCGTCGCAGCCACAGCGCCACGCTGCTGCCCGACGGCCGCGTGCTCGCCGTCGGTGGCCTGGCCACGATCGGCTCCGCACTGGCCAGCGTCGAGCGCTTTGACCCTGGAACCGGCGCCTGGACGCCGGTCGCGAGCCTGGGCGTGGCGCGTGGCACGCATTCGACGGTGCTGCTGCCGAATGGCACGGTCCTGGCCGCGGGTGGCGGCTTCAGCGTTCCGGCCAACACGTCACTCAGTAGCGCTGAGATCTATGACCCCGTGACTGACGCGTGGAGCTCGACGGGCGCGCTGGCAGCGGCACGCCGCCGCCACACCGCTACCCTGCTGCCGAACGGGACGGTGCTCGTCGTGGGCGGTGACGTGGCCGCCACCAGCACCCCGCTAGCCAGCAGCGAGCGATACGACCCAGGGACCGGCAATTGGAGCAGCGCCGGAGCGCTGAGCACCGCTCGTTCTGACCACACCGCTTCGCTCCTAGCCAGCGGCTCGCTGCTGGTGGCGGGCGGCTTTGCCGCGGGTGGCGCCTCGCTGGCGCAGGCCGAGCGGTTAGACCCGACCGCCGATAGCTGGACGGCCACGGGCGCGCTGGCGACCGCGCGCGGCATCCACACCATGACTTTTCTGCCGGATGGTCAGGTGTTGGCGGCCGGCGGCCGGATCGCCTCCGGGCAGACCATCGGCAGCGCCGAACGCTACAACCCGGTGACCGGCGCCTGGTCAGCCACGGGCGCGCTCAACGTCGTCCGTGACCGGCATGGCGCCGTGCTTCTTCCGAACGGCAAGGTGCTGGCCGCCGGCGGCGCTCAGGATACCGGCGGCGATGGAGTGTATCTCCAGTCGGCAGAACTCTACGACCCGGCCAGCGGCGCCTGGACGCTCACCGGCAGCCTGGCCACCACGCGCCACTCGCACAGTCTGACGCTGCTGCCGAACGGCAAGGTACTGGCTGCGGGCGGCAGTACGACCGGTGGCACGCCCCTGACGAGCGCCGAACTGTATGACCCGGCCACGGGCGCCTGGAGCAGCGCAGGCTCGCTGACCACGCCCCGTACTAATCACACCGCCACCCTGTTGCCGAGTGGCAAGGTCCTCGTTGTCGGCGGCTATCTCGACGCGCCCGGCACCATCCGGACCGCGTCTGCTGAGCTCTACGAGCCGGCAACCAACACCTGGACCGCTACGGGCGCGCTGGCGACCGCTCGCGGCGAGCATACCGCCACGCTGCTGCCCAGCGGCAGGGTGCTGGTGATCGGTGGGTACGGCGCCGCGGCCCTGGGAAGCAGCGAGATCTACGACCCCACGATTGGCACCTGGAGTGCCGCCAGCCCACTCGCGAATGCACGCTATGATCACGTGGCCATGCTGCTGCCCACCGGCGTCGTGCTGGTGGCTGGTGGCTACAACCCGAACCCGATGGCCAGTGCCGAAGTGTACGACCCGGCTACGAACCAGTGGCGGGCCGCGGCCAACCTGAACGTTGCCCGTGGCGCGCAATACCCGCAGCAGGCCATCCTCCTCTTGACGGGCCAGATTCTGCTCGCTGGCGGCGGTATTGCGGGCGGAATCGCGACCACCAGCAGCGAACTCTACGATACCGGCCTCGGCTTCGCGCCGATCTGGCGACCGGTTGTCAACAGTGCGACATCGCCGCTCGCGATTGGCACGGCGCTGAGCGCGGCGGGCAGCGGCTTCCGCGGTCTCTCCGAGGCGTCGAGCGGCGATGGCGCTCAGAATTCGCCGACGGACTATCCTATCGTCCAACTGCGCAGCCTGGGCAACGGGCAGGTTCGCTTCCTACCGGTCAGCGCCGCCACTGGCTGGTCGTCGACAGCGTTCGTGTCGACGCCGCTGGCCAGCTTCCCGCCCGGTCACGCGCTGGCGACGGTCTTCGTCAACGGCATCCCCAGCGCGTCACGGGTGATCCTCATCCAGAGCGGCAGCACCGTCACCGGCGTGGCGTTCAACGACGCCAACAAGAGCGGTGTTCGAGAACCAGGCGAGCCTGGACTGGCCGGCGTCACGGTCTTCATCGACGTGAACGGGAATGGTGGCCTTGATGCCGGCGAACCCAACGATGTCACCGACGCCAGCGGCGCCTACACGCTGGCCGGCACGACCGGCAGCTTGGCGCGGGTGTGCCAGGTGGTGGCGACGACCCGCATCGCCACCAGTGCCCACTGCACGTCGATCGTGCTGCCGACTACCGGGCTGGACTTCGGCAGTCTCCCGCGACTGACGGGCTGCACCAACGGCACGGTGACCAGCACGATCGTCGCGCTCGATCCCCTCGCGGGCGCGGCGGGTTTCTATCGGCCTACCCAGGTCGGGCGCACGGCGACGACCGGTCCCTGGGCCGGGACACGCCTGTACATTCCGTCAGGCGCCGGCAACCCGCTCGTCTACATTCAGAAGGGCGAGCAGGTCTCCAATGCCCAACTCGTCTCCGGCGTCAGCGCGGCCACCAACGCCAACCTCGTCCTGAAACTCAAATACATCAAGAGCTACCAGAAGGTGGTGGCAGTGGTGGCCGCCGACGGCACGGTCGCGCCATCGCTGGGCAGTGGTTCCGCACTACCGGCCACCCTGCCGACGACCTTCTCCGCCTTCGATCGAAATGGTGAGCTCTTCATCTTCGGTGTGCCGCAGGACGGTCAGGGTGGGTACCAGGACGTCTACGTGATCACGGAGGCGACCGCGACCCGCGGCTACATCACCACGAGTGCCGCCATTGCCGGCAAGGTGGTCAATAACGTGTTGACCACGATCGGCAACACGTGTGGCGATCGCGCTGATACCTCGATCGTCACGGGCGCCGGCGGCTTGATTGGCAGCCCGTCCCCGGTGGATGACGTGCCAAATCAGCCCTTCTAGGGAATCCTGGGAACATCGGCAATGGTCCACGGTGGTCAGGGTGCGAGCCCTGACCACCCGTCATGACCGCGACGATAGTTGCGGCCGGTGATGCCCAGGCTCCTGACGACGATGCCCGTCCCGCTGGTGGGTGTCGCGGCTGGGGCGCGCCGGGCGCTGGCGGACGGCGCGGCGCCATGACGCCAGGCCGGCGAGGGATGATCCCCCGCCGGCCCAGCGTAGCAACCACCTCGCCAGTCGTCGCTGTCAGGGCGTGTAGCCCATGACGACGTCGCCGCCCGGCGCGCTGAAGCCGGCCTGGTAGTGGAAGTAGCTCGGTCGCTCGACGACGATCGGGCCACCGCTGAGGCTGTCGACCTGGGCCGACACCGCCCAGCCTCGGCCGCCGTTGCGCCCGACCCCGTCCACCTCGTCGTGGACGGCGACCGTCTCGCGGCTGTTGGCATCGATCAGGCGCGTCTTGATGACCGGGCTGGCGCCGTTGCGATAGAAGGTGAAGCGCGCCTCGACCGGCGTCGGGTTCGGGTTCATGATCGTCAGGTAGGTGTCGAAGCCGGGGCCGGTCCAGCCCTCCGCGAACGACCAGTGTTCGCGCGGCGCGGCCGCGCCCAGGACGGTGTGACCACCCGGTGCGCGGAAGCCGGACTGGTAGGTGAAGTACATCGGCCGCTCGACGACGATGGCGCCGCCGCCGACGCTCTCGATCAGCGTCGACACCGCCCAGCCCCGGCCGCCATTGCGGCCGACGCCCTGCGTCTCGTCGTGCACCGCGACCGTCTCGCGCGTGCTGGCGCCCACCGTCCGCGTCCGGACCACCGGGCCGGCGCCCATGCGGAAGTAGGTCAGCCGCACCGTCACCGGCGTTGGGTTGGGGTTCATGATCGTCAGGTACTCGTCGAAGCCGGCGCCGGTGTAGCCCTCGGCAAAGTACCAGCGCGGCTGGGGCGCGGTCGCGCCCATGGCGTTGTGACCGCCAGCGATGCCGGCGCTGTACTGGAAGTACATCGGCCGCTCGACGACGATGTGGCCGCCGGTGACGCTCTCGACCAGCGCCGACACCTCCCAGCCCCGGCCGCCGTTGCGGCCGACGCCGGCCCCGTCATCGTGGACGGCGACCGTCTCGCGGGTGTTGGCGCCGACGGTGAGGCTCCTGATCAGCGGGCTGGCGCCTTTGCGGAAGAACGTCAGCTTGACGCCGACCGGCGCGGGATTGGGGTTCATGATCGTCAGGTACTCGTCAAAGCCGGGGCCGGTGTAGCCCTCGGCGAAGTACCAGCGCGGCTGCGGCGTGGTCGCGCCGATCACGATGTGGCCCTCATTCGCCTGGACGCCGCCGCGGTAGGCGAAGTACATCGGCCGCTCGACGACGATGCCGACGCCGTTGGTCGACTGCACCAGCGTCGACACCGCCCAGCCCTGGCCGTTGTTGCGCCCGACACCCTGCGTCTCATCGTGGACGGTGACGGTCTCGCGCGAGTTGGCGGCGACGCTGCGCGTCCGGACGACCGGCGCCTGCCCCTTGCGGTAAAACGTCAGCCGGACCTCGGCCGCGGTGGGCTGCGCGTTCAGGATGGTCAGGTACTCGTCGAAGCCCGTCCCGGTCCAGCCCTCGGCGAAGTACCAGGTCGTGCCCGGCGCCGGACCAGGGCCACCGGCGGGAGGGGTGACGGTCGGTGTCCGCGTCGGGGTGGCGGTGGGTGGGCCACCGGTCGGCGGCTTCGTGGTCGGCGTGGCCGTGGGCGTGGCCGTCGCCGGCGGCGGCGCCGCGCCGCCCAGGTCGAACTGCGCGACGAAGGCGTCGCTGCTGCCGGCATTCGTGCTCGCGCCGGCGCCGGGCAGCGTCGTCGAGCGAGTCCAGCCGGTGACGAATGCGCGACCGTTCGTCAGCGCGACGGCGAGCGCGCTGTCCTGGCCGCTGCCGCCGTAGTAGGTGGACGTCAGCAGCGCGCCGGCCGCGCTCAGCGTCGCGACGAAGCCATCCCGCTCCCCGGCCAGGTGCGGCTGCAGCGGGTTCACGATCGGGAACGCTACCAGCGAGGCAGTGTCGCCGACGACGTGGGCCTGGCCGGCGCCGTTCACGGCGATGCCGTAGCCGTCGTCGCGGTTCTCGCCACCCAGGAAGGTGGCGTAGACGAGGGAGGCCGCGCCGGACTTGCCTGGCGCGAGCCGGGCCACGACCGCGTCGGTGACATATTCGAAGTGACAGGTCGGCGGGATGGTCGGGTTGCAGACATAGGTCGGGTTGCACTCGCCGTCGCTGCCGCACGTCCGGTCGGCCGCGCCGGCGGTGGTCGGGAAGTCGGCCGAGGTCGTGCTGCCGACGACGTAGGCGTCGCCGGAGGCGTTGACGGCGATGTTGCTGCACGTCGTCGAGCGGTCGCCGCCGAGGTAGGTCGAGTAGAGCAGGTCGGTGCCGCCGGCGTTCAGCTTGCTGACGAAGCAGGCGTTGTAGAAGGCCGGGTTGGTGGGCTGAACCGCCGTGGTCGTGGTCGGGAAGTCGGCCGAAGCGGCGGTGCCGGTCACATAGGCGTTGCCGGCCGCGTCGATGGCGATGCCGTCGCCGAAGTCGATGCCGCCGCCGCCCAGATACGTGGCGTAGACGACCTGGCCGGTGGTACTGACCTTCATAACGAAGGCGTCGCCGGGGAAACCTCCCTCGGTCTGGAAGGCGCCGGCTGTGGTGGGGAAGTTGTACGAGGCGTGACCGACAACGTAGGCGGCGCCGACCGCGTCGACGACGATGTCGCTGCCGGTGTCCTCCTTGTCGCCGCCGCCGACCAGGAGGTCGTACAGCAGCGCGTTGCCGGCCGGGTTCAGCTTGGCGACGAAGATGTTGTGGATGTTGCAGAGGTCCCACTGGTCCAGCAGGCCGCGCTGGCCGGTGATGTAGGCGTTGCCGGCGGCGTCGACGGCGATGCCGCGGCCGCTGTCGTTGCACTGGTCGCCCAGATACGTTGTGTAAAGCACCGTCTTGCCGGTCGGGTCCAGTTTGGCGACGAAGGCGTTGGTGTCGTCGGCCGCGCCGCTGGTCACGCCGGTGATGTAGATCTGCCCGCCGGCGCCCACGGCGATGTCGAGGCCGTTGTCGGCGCCGCCACTGCCAATCAGCGTTGCGGCGACTACCAGCGGGTCGATCACCAGCGGCCGGCCGGGGTCGTAGGCGCCGATCGCGAAGCCGACCGTGTCTGGGGCGAGCAGGACATACCGGCTGGCGACCGGACGCCGCTCTCCGTCCATGTCCTGATAGCTGGCTGGATGGCGGTGGCGCACCTCGCCGGCCGCGGTGGCCAGCAGCAGGTCGCCGTCATCCGACAGGCGCAGCGCACTGGCGCCGGTGAAGCGCAGTTGGATCTGGCCAGGGTCGGCGCCGGGCGCGATGACGAAGTCATACTCGAGCTGGCGCTGGCTGCCGTAGTAGACCACATCCACGCCGGGGTACACGGACTGGTAGTGAACCCGCGCGAAGGTCGGAACGTCGGTCTGCCAGCGCGTCGGGTCAGCACCGATCAGATAGTGGACGACACCGGTCAGGCGATCCTGCCCGGTCGCCGCCGGTGTCGGGTTGGCCCCGACCAGGTGCATCGCCAGCCGGTCGGCTGCGACCGCGGCCGCGTCGGCCGCTGGCTGCTGCCCGGCCAGCGTCATGACCAGGTCGGTGGCGCGCAGCGCGAAGCTAGCACCAGCGCCACGGGCGAGGAACCAGATCGCCGGGTCGGCTTGCCCGTAGTTCGGCTCGAAGCTGAGCGGCACGGTGCTCAGGTCGATCGTGCCAGCCGGCCGCGGCGGCGCCGGCGAGGGGTTCCCAATAGCCGCGAGCGTGCTGGTGAACGCCAGCAGCGCGACGACGGCGACGATGAACGGCGCGACGAGCCTGGTTGAACGAGCGTCAGCGACTGGCATGATGACCTCCCGCCCAGGACAGGAACCTGGGACTGATGCCTAGCACGCGACGCTGTTGCCCACCGTCCGCAGCGGCGGCTGGCTCCGGATCGCGGAGCAGCCGCGGGACAGGGCGAAGCGACCAATGCCAGAGCGACACGGCACAACGGTGACACATGGCGAACCACCTGGACGAACCAGGGTCACGTGCCGACCGCTGCCTCGGGACGAGGCATCACATGGGATGCGACAGCCGTCGACGCGAGAGTTCCGGCCGGTTCGGCCGTCGCGCGGCGCACTTCTGTGGCGCCGTGGATGGCCTGAGGCTCTCAGCGACCGGCCTCAGTGCGGTTGGGAGGCGGGCCGGGCGAGGACCGCGCCGCCTCACTCCCTACTGGCAGCCTAGGCCGGCCCTGCCGGCGCCGCATTGCGCGAATGGTCCCGCCCAGGCGCCAATACGGGCCGACCGGCCATGATCGAATGGACCACCCCAGCACTGGCCGGACGACCATTGGCCGGTGCGGTATGGCGCGGTCAGGCGCGCAGGCGCGGATCGAACGCATCGCGCAGGCCGTCGGCGACCAGGTAGACGCACAGGACGGTGATGAAGATCATCAGTCCCGGCGGGTAGACGAGCCACGGCGCCGACCGGAACGTGTCCTGCGACCCGGACAGCATGTTGCCCCACGACGACAGCGGCACCGGCACGCCGAAGCCGAGGAACGACAGCGCCGACTCGGCCAGGATCGCGCCGGCCACGTCCAGCCCGGCCGTCACCATGACGATCGAGGCGACGTTGGGCAGGATGTGGACGAACAGCAGCCGCCCCGTGCCGGCGCCCATGACTCGCGCCGCATCGACATAATCGCGCTGGCTGGCGCTCAGCACGACTGCCCGCACCTGACGGGTCGTGCCGGGCCAGGAGAGGACGCCGAGGATGAGCGCCAGGAACAGCACCGTCGGCTGGAAGAAGATCGACAGCACGATCAGGATGAAGAAGCCGGGCACGTTGAGCACAAACTGAACGGCGGCGTTGATGAGATCGTCGATGCGGCCGCCGAAATAGCCGGCCAGCAGGCCCAGCAGCGTGCCGATGGTGACGGCGATGGCGGCGACCATGAAGCCGATCGCCAGCGAGACGCGGCCGGCATAAAGCAGCCGCGTCAGGTTGTCGCGGCCCAGCTCGTCGGTGCCCAGCAGGAAGGCCGGGCTGGGCGGCTGCAGCGTGGCGATGCGGCCCGGCGGGCAACGCTGCGCCTGCTCCGGTGCGGCATCCAGCGGGCAGCGCATGAACGTCTCTGGATCGGTGTGGAGGAGCGTGCCGGCGATCCAGGGCGCGGCCACGCTGACGCCGATAATGAGCACCAGCCCGGCCAGCGCGATCATGCTCAGGATGTCGTGGGTGAAGCGGTAGAACGCATCGCCGAAGAAGCCACGGATCTGGCTCGGCCGGCGGGCTGGCAGGTCCAGCGTCCCGGCGGCCGGGCCTGATGACGGCGTGTCGATCGTGTCGGTCACCCGCGCCCCTCGTCGCTAACTGTACCGAATGCGTGGGTCGACCACGCCATACAGCAGATCGGCAATCAAGGTGCCGAGGATGGTCAGAAAGGTGCCGATCAGCAGGATGCCCAGCAGCAGCGGATAGTCACGGGTGCTGGCCGCCTCGAAGAACAGCCGGCCCATACCCGGCCAGTTGAAGATTGTCTCGGTGATGACCGCGCCGCCCAGCACGGCTGGCAGCAACGCCCCCAGGATCGTGACCACCGGCATCAGCGCGTTGCGCATGATGTGACCCCAGGTGACGGCTTGCCGCGGCAGCCCCTTGGCGCGCGCGGTGCGGATGTAATCCTGCGTGCCGATCTCCAATACCTCCGAGCGCACGTAGCGGGAGAATGTGATCACGCCGCCGATGCCCAGCAGCGCCGCCGGCAGGATGATGTACTTGAACCACTCCCACGGCGAGCCGCGCCCTTGACCATTCGGAAACCAGCCGATGAGCGAGTTCATCAGCACGATGATCGACAGCGCCAGCCACCAGGTGGGGACAGCGTGGCCAATGACGGTGAAGACGCGCACGACCGTGTCGCCCACCCGGCCGCGCCGCAGCGCGGCGAAGATGCCGATGGGAATGCCGACCATGCCGATCGCATAGGCTAGCAGGCCGAGTTGGGCCGAGGCCCAGGCGCGCTCGCCGATCACGTCCAGCACCGGCCGGGCGGCGTTGGAGTAGGAGCGGCCGAAGTCCCCGACCAGCACGCCGCCGAGCCAGCGCACGTACTGGACGCCCAGCGGCTGGTCGAGGCCGTAGCGCTCGCGCAGCCGCTGCTTCATCTCCTCAGTGGCGCGCGGATTGTCGACCAGGATCGCGTCCGGCCCGCCCGGCGTCACATGCACCAGCAGGAAGGTCAGCGTCATGATCGCCCACAGCAGCAGGGCCGATTGAATGAGGCGGCGGATCAAAAAGCGTGTCATAGAGGATGATGCCGTTGCTCGTTGCCGCCCATGCGCCTCACAGCGGAGACCGGTGTTGCTGAACGACACGCGCTCAGCCGGGAGGGGACATGGACGCCGGGGTCATGGTAACGATCGACGTGGCGCTTGCCCGGGGAAGGACCTGGTCCGGCCCGGCCTCGTCCTGACACCAGATCAGCCAGCCGATGAGCCATGTCGATCAGCCCCTCTTCATCTTCGGTGCGCGGGTCGGCCACCAGTGGCGCCCCGTGCGCAGCCAGGAGTGGCGGTCGGTCAGGAGGGCCCGGCGGGCCGGTGGGCGCGGGGCGCGGCGGCCATGGTCGCGTGGCCGTTGGTTCGTGGCCGGCCGATGGCCAGGTCGAGGCCGGCGAGACCGGTCAGCAGCGCTGCCTTCGTCTCCGGCGTCAGCCCGGCGAAGACGCCGGCCAGGAAGATCAGCACCCGCTCCTCCATGCGCGCGTAGCAGGCGCGGCCGTGGTCGGTCACGCGCAGTGCGACCACGCGGCGGTCGGCCGCGGCCTGGCCACGCTCGACCAGGCCGCGCTTGGCCAGCGGCGCGACCAGGCCAGTCATCGTCGAGGCGGCGACACCCAGGTGTCCCGCCAGCTCGCCGGCAGTGTAAGCGCGGCGCACCAGCGCCGCCAGCAGGCGAAACTGGGCCATCGTCAGGCCGTCGCCGCCGGCCGCCTCGGTTTCGACGCTGAGCTGGCGCATGAGCGGGAGCAGCACCTGGACCAGCCGCTCGGCACATGTCAGATCGAGGTACTCTTCCGGTGGACCTGACACGACCGTCACACGCTGCTCCTTGACCCGGCCTCACGGGCGTGCCGCCCGATCGGCGCCATTGTACCGAGGTTGTGGCCGGCTGCGTATGCCGCCACCCGACCCGAGCTGTGCCTGACACGACCGCCCGCGGCCGCTGTTGCGCCGCTTACTCACGTTTACGGGGCAGGTGGCCGCCTGGTTGCGCCGACCTCTGGACCGCGCTGCCGACCTGCGCGACGATGCCGCCGGCTGGGCCAGCGTCGGCGCCAGCCGTCACCCTGGAGGAGTCGATGTCGACACTGTCCGGCGCTGACTTCCTGCGGCTGGACGATCTGCTGACGCCAGCCGAGCGGGTGGTGCGCGACCGCGTGCGCGCTTTCGGCGAGTGCGAGGTGCGGCCGGTCATCGACGACTACTGGGAGAGGGCGGCGTTTCCGTTCGCGCTGCTGCCGCCGCTGGCGGCACTGGGCGTCTGCGGCGAGTCGCTGCGTGGCGACGGCTGCCCCGGTCTCAGCCATCTGGCCGCCGGGCTGGTCAATGCCGAGCTGGCCCGCGCCGACGGCAGCCTGGCGACCTTCTTCGCCGTGCAGTCGGGGCTGGTGATGCAGGCGATCGGGCTGCTCGGCTCCGACGAGCAGCGGCGGCGCTGGCTGCCGGGTCTGGCCCGCCTCGACCTGATCGGCGCCTTCGCGCTGACGGAGCCGGCGCACGGCTCGGATGTGGTGCTGCTGGAGACGCGCGCCCGCCGCGACGGCGCCGGTTACCGGCTCGACGGCGCCAAGCGCTGGGTCGGCAACGCCACCTTTGCCGACCTTATCATCGTCTGGGCGCGCGACGACGACGGCCAGGTCGGCGGCTTCGTCGTCGAGCGCGGCACGCCCGGCGTCACCACCACGCTGATAACCGGCAAAGCGTCTCAGCGAGCCGTCTGGCAGGCCGATATCGTGCTGGCGGACGCGCCCGTGCCGGCGGCCAACCGCCTGACCGGTAGCCACGGTTTCCGCGACACGGCGCGCGTGCTGTTGGCGACGCGCGTCGGCATCGCCTGGATGGCGCTCGGCTACGCCGAGGCGGCCTATGAGACGGCGCTGGCCTACGTGGCGGAGCGCCAGCAGTTCGGTCGGCCGCTGGCCGCCTTCCAGCTCGTGCAGGCGACGCTGGCGCGCATGCTGGCCGACCTGACCGGCATGCAACTGCTCTGCCGGCGGCTGGCGCAGTTGGCCGAGGCAGGACAGATCACCGACGGGATGGCCTCGCTGGCCAAGATGCACAACGCCCGCACCGCGCGCCAGATCATCGCCGACGCGCGCGATCTGCTCGGCGGCAATGGCGTTCTGCTGGAGCGCCACGTCGCCCGTTTGCACGCCGACATCGAGGCACTCTACACCTACGAGGGGACTGATGCCATTCAGGCGCTGATCGTCGGGCGGGAACTCACCGGCCTGTCCGCCTTCGCGCCGCGCTGAGACGCGCTCGTCACGGCGACCGGCTACTCCGCCAGTTCATCCGCGAAGATCGTTGCCACCGGCATCGTCTAGCCCGGCACGACATCCTCGCCGCTGAGCGTGTCGGTGTCGATCAGTCGCGTCACCCGGTTGGGCGAGCGATGGACGGTCGCGGTTCGGTTGCGTGGGTTGACGACGACGACCGTCTCCACGCCGTACCCGAGCCACATCGCCACCTTGTCATCGACCTCGGTATAGAGGTCGTTGGGCGAGATCACTTCGATCGCCAGCGTCGGTGGCCCGGGAATGTAGCCAGTCTGCTCCCGTAGTTCCACCGCCCGCTCGTGCTTGATGAACGCGATGTCAGGCGCTCGGACGGTGTCAGGATGCTCGGCCAGGAAGAAGCCTGGCTCACCACTGAACACGTCGCCAAGGCCATGCGCCTGTGCATGCATTTCCAGCGATGTGCAGAGCCTGGCGGTGATCCTGGCACTCTGCGCACCGACCGGCGCCATCGTCCGGATCTCCCCCGCGATCAACTCGCGTCTCAATCCGTCATCGGGCAGGCGCATCAACTTGTCGGCGGTGACCAGGCGCGTGGTCGTCGTCACGGGCCGCCTCCTATCACGTCGCGGTCGTGCTGGCGTCAAAGTCAGTCTACCGCTCGGCGCTGACCCGGACAAACCCGCTATATCGGGACCAATCGGCCTCCTCGCCCCTCTGGCAGGGCTTCGCGGCGGGGTCTAGCATTCCAGGCAGGACCATCGTCGGCCGCGTTGCCGCCGTGGCTCCTACCGGAAGGGATGCGATGGCTACACTCGTTCGCCGCCGCTCGCCGGCCGCGCGCGGCCTGCTGCTCGGCCTCAATCGGCTGATGCTGGGCTTTGCCCGCCACTGGCTGGCGCTCACGAATGTCCTGAGCCTGGTCCTCGCCGGCCTGCCGCTGGCAGCGGCCTGGCTGGCGGCGTCCAACCGGCCGGCGCTGGCCCAACCGATCTACGGCTTCTACAGCGCGATCTGCACCCAGATCCCCAGTCACAGCTTCTATCCCTGGGGCGTGCAGATGGCGACCTGTCAGCGCGAGACAGCGATCTATCTGTCGATGGCGCTGGCCGGGCTGGCATTCGTGCCGCTGCGCCATCGGCTGCGGCCGCTCGGCTGGTTGGGCTTCGCCGTGTTGGTCGCGCCACTCGTCGTCGATGGCCTGACGCAACTGCTCGGCTGGCGCGAGAGCACGCCGCTGCTGCGGCTAGCCACCGGTGCACTGTTCGGCCTGGCCGTCGTCGGGCTGCTCTACCCGCGGCTGGAGATTGGCATGGCCGAGGTCCGCGCCATCATCGAGGTGCGATTCCAGCGGTTGGGCCTGTCCACATAGCCGCCGGGGCACGGTTGGCGCGCCACCGCTCGTCATGCCGGCTTCTGCTTCCCAGCGTGCAGCCCCATAGCCCACCATGGCCTGGCCGGTGCATACTAGGTGCGACGACCGAGGGCCATGATGGGCGGTGATGAGTGAGCGACCCAACCCTACCGGCGGCTGCCATGCCACTGGTCGCGCTGACCGGCGCCCGCGTCGTCGTTGGCGTCAGCGGTGGCATCGCCTGCTACAAGGCCGTCGAACTGGTCCGCCAGCTGATGACCGCCGGTGCGGTCGTCGATGTCATCATGACCGCCGCTGCCCAGCGCTTCGTCCAGCCCCTGACCTTCCAGTCGCTGACGCACCGCAAGGTCGCCACCGACGTTTGGGAGCCGTGGTCGGGTGAGGAGCACGGCCACGTCTCGCTCGGCGAGCAGGCCGACCTGCTGATCGTCGCGCCGGCCACGGCCAACACCATCGCCCGGCTGGCGGCCGGCCTCAGCGACGATATGCTGACGATCACGGCGCTGGCAACTGAGGCGCCGCTGCTGATTGCGCCGGCGATGGACCGGCTGATGTATACCCACGTCGCCACGCAGGCCAACCTGGCCACACTGGCCGCGCGCGGCGCGACCATCGTCGGCCCCGACGAGGGCCGGCTGGCCTCCGGCGCGATTGGCCCCGGCCGACTGGTGGCGGTCGGGCGCATCGTCGCGGCGGCGGCCGGGTTGCTGGCCGGCCGGGGCACGCTGCGCGGCCGGCACATCGTCATCACCTCCGGCGGCACGCAGGAGCCACTCGACCCGGTGCGCTTCATCGGCAACCGCTCCAGCGGCAAGATGGGCGCAGCGCTGGCGGCGGCGGCGCTGGCGCGCGGCGCGCGGGTCACCTACATCGTCGGGCCGGGCGCGGCGGCCGCGCCACCGGCGGTGACGACCGTGCCGGTGACGACGGCGCTGGCGATGCAAGTCGCCGTCGAGGCGGCGACACGGGTGGCCGACGCCCTCATCATGGCCGCCGCCGTTGCCGACTACCGGCCGGCGATCGCCGCCGAGCAGAAGATCAAGAAGGGTGAGGGCGGCCTGACGGTCGAGCTGGTCAAGAACCCGGACATCCTGGCGTCGCTCGATCGGCCCGGACTGATCAAGATCGGCTTCGCCGCCGAGACCAACGACTTGCTGACCAACGCGCGCGCCAAGCTGGCGGCCAAGGGGCTGGCGCTGATCGTCGCCAACGACGCCGTCAGCAGCATCGGCGCCGACGACAGCGCCGTGACGCTGCTCGACGCTGAGGGCGGGGTCGAGGCGCTGTCGGTGCAGCCGAAGGCGGCCACCGCCGGCATCATCCTCGACCGGCTGGCCGCGCTGCTGGCCGCCCGTGACTGACGCCGCGCCGCTGCTCGCAGGGGCCGCCCGTGTGGCTGCCCGGCCTGGTCACCGGCCAGCCCATCCGTTCAGCAGCGCCGCCGACCGCGGTAGCTCGATCGTCGGGTCGCCCAGGATGCCGCACTCCAGCGCCAGCGCGCCGCCGTAGCCCGTCTCGCGCAGCGTCGCCACGTGGCGCGCGTAAGCCATGTGCCCCTGGCCGGGCAGCTTGCGGTTCGAGTCGGCCAGGTGCAGGTGATCGATGCGGCCGGCGAAGTGGCGCAGCGTGGCGTCGATGTCGGCCTCCTCGATGTGCATGTGGAAGAAGTCGGCGATGACACCGATGGTGGCGCTGCCGACGTGCTCGGCCAGCTCGACCGCCTGCTCGACTCGGTTCAGAAAATGCGTCTCGTAGCGGTTGAGCGGCTCCAGCAGCAGCTTCGCTGTCAAGCGCTCGGCCTCGGCGGCGCGTGCGATCTGCCGCAGCAGCGGCAGGATCAGGGCATCCTCCAGCTCCACCGCTGACTGATAGGGCGACAGGTCCGGCAGGCGCGGCTTGCCGAAGATCGGCACGGCGATCAGGTGCGCGCCGCCGAGCGCGTGACCGGCCCGCAGCAGCTCCAGGATGCTGTCGACCGCCGCCTGGCGCTCAGTTGGGTCGGGGTCGAGCAGGCAGCCGCGCACGCCCGTGCAGATGGTCGTGATCGGCAGGCCAACCTGCTCGCTCAGCGCGCGGTACTCGGCCACGTGTCCCAGCAGCAGATTGCCGCGCGCCTCGATGCCGCCATATCCATAGGCGGCGGCATTGGCGAACTGCTCGCGCCGCGTCGCACCCGGCAGCAAGTTCTCCTGAATGGCAATCGTCATCGACATCATCGCACCTCATGTCAGTAGAGCTATCGGTGTTGGGAGGAGGAGGTGTGCCAGGAGGCCGGTGGGCGAGGCGGAAACAGGGAGCCGGCTCTACTGCTTCCTGGCTCCACTCGCCCACCGGCCTCCTGGACCATTGACCCTCCTAATGCCGGAAGTGGCGCATGCCGGTCGTCACCAGCGCGATGCCATATTGGTTGGCGAGGGCAATGCTGTCCCGATCGCGGATCGAGCCGCCGGGGTGGATGACAGCGGTGACGCCGGCCCGCGCCAGCAGCTCCAGCGCGTCGGGGAAGGGGAAGAATGCGTCGGAGGCGGCGACGCTGCCGGCGGTGGCCGCGCCGGCGCGGGCGATAGCCAGGTCGGCGGCGTCGCGGCGATTCGGCTGGCCGGGACCGACGCCAGTCAGCGCCCCATCCTTGGCCAGGGCGATTGCATTCGAGCGGACGTGCTTGACCGCCCGCCAGGCGAAGCGCAGATCGGCTATCTCGGTGTCGGTCGGCGGCCGCGCGCTGACGGTGGTCAGATCGAGCGCCGCCGGCGTCTGGTCAGGCGTCTGGACCAGGAAGCCACCGGTTACCTGCCGCCACTGCCAGTGCGGCGGGCGGCCACCCTCGCGTCCGACCTCCAGCAGCCGCAGGTTCTTCTTGCGACCGAGCGTCTCGACGGCGGCCGGCTCGAAACCCCAGGCCAGCACGACCTCATAGAAGACGTCGGCCATCGCCACCGCCATCGCCGCATCGACGATGCCGTTGAGCGCGACGATGCCGCCGAAGGCCGACACCGGGTCGCCAGCAAAGGCCGCGCCGTAGGCCGCGGCCGAGCTAGTCCGCGTCGCCAGGCCGCAAGGGATGGCGTGCTTGACGATCACGCAGGTAGTGGCCGGGAAATCGACAGCGGCGGTCCAGGCGGCGTCGGCGTCGAGGATGTTGTTGTACGAAAGCTCCTTGCCGTGCAGTTGGCGCGCGGTGGCGACGCCGGCCACGGCCGGGCCGACGACGCGCTGGCGGTAGAAGGCGGCCGTCTGGTGCGGGTTCTCGCCATAGCGCAGGTCCTGGAGCTTGTCGGCGGCGACGCTCAGCTCGGCCGGGAAAGCCGGGTCGT
>JADLAZ010000008.1 GCA_020849725.1 Chloroflexota bacterium | reverse complement strand
TGTCGTCGCTGGCGCGCCGCGGCCAGAAGTTCGAGTACACCTCGCACGACCGGCTCAAGGAGGCGATCGAGAAGAAGCTGTTCGCCGACCTGCGCGATGTCGTCAAGATCACCACCAGCACCAAGACGCCCGACGCCGAGCAGTTGCGGCGCATCAACGACGTCATCGACCGGCTGGTAAAAGAGCAAGGGTACACAACGGAATCCGCCAACGAGCTGCTGCGCTACGTCGGCAATCTGCTGAACCGCTAACCAGGCGCACCCGGCGTGCCCGCGGCCGGGCGGCGTCGGCGTGGCCTGGTGGTGACGGCCAGGGGTAACGGCTATGGATGACACGCGACCCCCCATTCTGTCGATCTCGCGCCAGGATTGGTCCCTGCATCGCAAAGGATCGATCGACCAGGCGCGGCACGACGCCAAGGTCCGCGAGGCGCTGCGCGGCAATCTGGACCGGATTGTGAGCGAAGAGTCGCTCATCACCTCCGACGGCAAGAAGGTGGTGCGCGTCCCGATCCGGTCGCTAGACGAGTACCGCTTCCGCTACGACGCCGGCAAGCAGCAGCACGTCGGCCAGGGCCAGGGTGGCTCCAAGGTCGGCGACGTCATCGGCCGGGCCGGCGACCCGGCCCAGGGTCCGGGCAAGGGCCGCGGCGCGGGTGAGGAGCCGGGTATCGACTACTATGAGGCGTCGGTGACGGTCGACGAATTGGCGGCGCTCATCTTCGAGGACCTCGGCCTGCCCAACCTGATGCCGAAGAAGAGCCAGGTGCTGGAGACTGACACCGTCAGCTTTACCGATGTGCGCCGGCACGGTGTCATGTCTAACCTCGACAAGCGGCGAACGCTGCTGGAGAACATCAAGCGCAACGCGCAGCATGGCGCCGCCCGCGTCGGCGGCCTGACCTCCGACGATCTGCGCTTCAAGACTTGGGAGCAGCGCGTCCGGCGCGAAAGCAACGCCGTCGTGCTGGCGATGATGGATGTCTCTGGCTCGATGGGGCATTTCGAGAAGTACGTCGCCCGCTCCTTCTACTTCTGGATGGTCAAGTTCCTGCGCACCAAGTACGCCCGCGTCGAGATCGTCTTCATCGCCCATCACACCGAGGCGCGCGAGGTGACCGAAGACGAGTTCTTCACCCGTGGCGAGAGCGGTGGCACGAAGGTCAGCAGCGCCTATCGCCTCGCGCTCGAGCTGATCGCCCAGCGCTATCCGGCCACCGACTGGAACATCTATCCCTTCCACTTCTCCGACGGCGACAACTGGCAATCGGACAATGACCTGTGCCTGACGCTGGTCGAGCGGTTGATCGCCGACTGCAACATCTTCGGCTACGGCGAGATCCGCCAGAGCCGCTACGCTAGCCAGAGTACGCTCATGTCGGCCTTTCAGCGCCTGACCGCCAATCCGCGCTTCATTCCGGTGCTGGTGCAGGAGAAGACCGACATCTACCCGGCGCTGAAGCGGTTCTTCGGACCGCAGGAGCCGGCCGCGATCGCCCTGCGCGCCACGCGCTGAGCGCACCGCCGCCGCGCGGGAGGCAGCCTCGCATGACCGACCAGGAACTCGTCGACCTTCAAGAGGCCATGGAGCGCATCTATGCGCTGGCCGCCGACTACAAGCTGGACCCATTCCCAATCCACTGGGAGGTGGTGCCGGCCTCGATCATGTACGAGTTCGGCGCCTATGGCTTGCCCGGACGCTACAGCCACTGGTCGCACGGCAAGACCTACGCGTCGATGAAGACGATGTACGACTATGGCCTGAGCCGGATCTACGAGTTGGTGATCAACACCGACCCCTGCTACGCGTTCCTGATGGATACGAACCAGCCGATCCAGAACAAGCTCGTCGTCGCCCACGTCATCGGCCACAGCGACTTCTTCCGGCACAATGCCTACTTCGGACACACTAACCGCAAGATCCTCGAGACCGTCAGCGTCCACTCCGACCGCATTCGCCAGTATGAGTTCCAGCACGGCCAGGCGGCGGTCGAGACGTTCCTCGACGCGCTGCTGTCGATCCAGGAGCACATCGACCCGCTGGCGCACCGGCGGCCGAAAGGCTTGCCGGAGGCGGAGAAACCGCGGTCGGTGCGGGTTCACGACACCTCGCCCTACGCCGACCTGTTCGCCCTCGATGCCCGCTCAACTGCCATCGCCGGCGACGCTGCGGTGAAGCGCGCCGACGAGGAGGACGATCTGCTGCTGTTCCTGATCGAGCACGCGCGCGGCCTGGAGGACTGGCAGCGCGATGTGCTGGCGGTTGTGCGCGAGGAGATGCTCTACTTCCTGCCGCAGATGCAGACCAAGATCATGAATGAGGGCTGGGCCTCGCTGTGGCACGCCCGCATCCTGCGCGAGTTGGACCTGCCAGGTGACGAGCATACGCAGTTCGCCGCGCTGCACGCCGGTGTCCTGTCGCCCTCGCGCCGCAGCCTGAACCCCTACTACCTGGGCTACAAGATGTGGGAGCACATCGAGCGCCAGGCCAACGACGGCGTCGCCTGGACGCCGGAGATGATCGATAGCCCTGGCACGTGCCGCATCTTTGACATCCGTGAGACCGAGAGCGACGTCTCCTTCCTCCGCAACTACCTCGATCAGGACCTGGTCGATGAGTGTGACCTGTACGGCTACCGTCGCGAAGGCAACGAGTGGGTGATCATCGAGAAGAAGGCCGAGGCGATCCGAGACCAATTGGTCGCCAGCATGACGACCTTCGGCCACCCGCGCATCGTCGTCGCCGATGCCGATGTCGATGGCCACGGTGAACTGAAGCTGCGGCACTGCTTTGAGGGCCAGGAGCTTGACATCGGCTACGCCGAGAAGACGCTGGAGTACGTTCACCGCCTCTGGGGCCGGCGGGTGCATCTGGCGACGGTAGCCGACGACAAGCCGGTCACGCTCAGCTATGACCTGACCGGCGGCCACCGACGCGGCTAGCCCTGGTGGAACGCCCAGCGGCGTGGTGGTGACGGGGCCGGCGAATGAATGCGCGCCTCGGGAACCTGGCGGCTACGAAACCCGCCAGCGCGGGTTCCCCCGCTTCGAACCCAGTCCGCGCAGGCGGACGTCGTGGCGCGCAGTTCCCCCAGGCGCGATTTCGACCGCCGGCCATCTGTCCGCCGCGCAAGACCGTGATGCGCACCCCACGACGGCAGCGTCCTTGACAGTGGCCGGCCAGCGGCCTATCCTGCGCTCGCCCCGCCAGCAAACCGCATCACGTTCTTGCTGGTGGACCGGGGCAGCCACCGAGATGCCGAAGCGTGCGACGTTGCGATATGACAAAGGAGGCGCCAGCATGATGGCACCGCGAGGAACTCCCGCCCGCATGGCGCGGCGCGATCTGGTACGGGTGATGGGCCTGGGCGGCGTGGCCGGCGCGGCTCTGCTGGCGGCCTGCAGCGCACCGGCCAGCCCGACCGCCGCGCCCAAGGCGGCTGAGCCGACCAAGCCGGTCGCGGCGCCGGCAGCCACGACCGCGCCGTCGGCCGCGCCAACAACCGCCCCAGCCGCCGCACCCACGACCGCGCCGGCCGCCGCGAAGCCGACCGAGGCCACCGCCGCCAAACCGGCGACTAGCCCGGAAGGACCGGTGGCGTTCCTGACGACGCGCACGAACCCGGCCGATGTCAAGATTTACGAGGACCTGACCAAGGCTTTCCACGAGAAGAACCCCAAGATTCAGGTCAAGATCACGTCTGAGGCGGCCGGCACCAACTACGATCAGAAGCTGCTGACCTACCTGGCCGCCGGCACCCTGCCTGACATCGTCCAGACGAACGACAACTTCGCCGCGCCCTTCAAAAAGGCCGGCATCACCCGTGACATGATCCCCTACGCCACGGCCAGTGGGTTCCCCTACAAGGACTTCGACCCCACGTTCCTGGACCTGGGCATCGTCGACGGCGAGTTGCACATGCTGCCGGCGCAAGGCGACATCATCACGCCATACATCAACCTGCGGATGATGAAAGAGGCCGGCATCGACCTGCCAATCAAGTTCGAGCCAGCCAAGGAGCCGGACAAGTGGACCTGGGATGATTTCCTGAAGGCGGCCGCACGCATGTCCGTCGACTCGAAAGGCAAGCGGGGCGACGAGGCCGGCTTCAACAAGGATGACGTCGCCGCCTATGGCGCGTCGATCGCGCTCGACGCCTGGTACACCTACGTGCCGATGGTGCTGGCCGAGGGCGGCAAGTTCGTATCCGACGACCTGAGCAAGAGCGAGATCAATAGCCCGGAGGGCATCGCCGCCTTCAAGAAGCTGACCGACCCGGTCAAGGCGGGCTGGTTCGC
>JADLAZ010000007.1 GCA_020849725.1 Chloroflexota bacterium | reverse complement strand
GCCGGCGTCGCCAGCATCGTCAGCGCCTGCTCGAGCGTGCGGATGCAGGCGAACATGCGCATCGCCGAGTCCAGGCTGTAGGCGTGCGCGACCGGGTCGCTGCTCCAGCAGCAGTCGCGCACGACGATGACGGCCAGGTCGTGGTTGAACGCCTCGCGCACGCTCGTCTCGACGCCCCGATTGGTCGCGCCGCCGCCGATCAGAATCGTGTCGCGCCGCAGCATGCGCAGCAGTTCGGCGATGCCGGTGCCATGAAACGCACTCGGCCGGCGCTTGAGAAAGACATAATCCGCAGGTCGAGGCGCAATCGCGTCGGGGAAGCCCGCCTCCGGCGTGCCCTCGATGCAGTTGGTCAGCGACGGCACGCCGGTGGCCGCGCTCAGGTCGGTCGGCAGCAGCACGACATCGGCGCCGTCGGCCCGGCTGACGGGTGTTGTGTAGATGACCGGCACGCCAACGACGCGCGCCGCGCCGATGAGCTGCACCCAGGCCTCCAGCACCGGCCGCATGGCCGCTTCACGCGCCGGCTCAGCCGGTGTCAGCGCGCGTCGCACGACATCGTAAGCGATCAGGGCCGTGCGGCGCGGGTCGAGACGCTCGGGGTCTACCACGGTGTCGCTCCGGAGTGCCGGGCGCCGGGCGCCGGGTCTAGTTGACTGACGTGCCTTATAGCAGAGGCTGTCGCCAGCCGCCAGTCGTCAGCGGCTCCGGGAGCCAGTCCACGCCGTCCACCCGTCACCCCGGCGCACGCCAAGGTCCCGTCGATCGCTCTCGCGGCGCGTCACGGCTGAATGCCGGCCTCCGCCGCCAGGGCGACCAGCGGCGCCCGAACCCCGACCACGACCCTTC
This sequence comes from Chloroflexota bacterium, assembly GCA_020849725.1. The sequence goes on along the minus strand of JADLAZ010000007.1, from coordinate 88,815 downwards.
ATCCCCTCCAACACCCATCTCTCCGCTCCCAACACCCAGCTCCAGCCTTGACAGATCATCCGAGCCGGGTAGGCTGGCAGGGGAGCGCCAGGCGAACATGACGTATCGGAGGAGATCGTGGCCAATCGCATCAACCGGGCGATCGAACTGCTCGAGGCCGACCAGCCGATCTACTACGTCGGCGGCCACACCGGCCATGTGCTGACTCACGAGCAGGGCCGGCAGGACGCCCACACCTGGGCCGACTACATCAACATCGGCATGGAGCATGGCGCGTTCGACCTGGCCGGATTGGACGCCTATCTGACTGGCCTGATCGAGGGCGGGCCGACCAACTCCGGCCACCGCACGCCGGCCGTCATCGTCGAGGCGCCGGTCAACGGCATCGACGAGGCGCACATCCGCTACAACGCCTGGCAGTTCCGCGTCATCCTGGGGCGCGGCGTGCACGGCATCCTGCTCTGCCAGGCCGAGAACGCCGCCGCCGTGCGCGCCTTCGTCGAGTCGTGCCGCTACCCGAACCAGCTCACCGGCGTCGACCCATCGCTGCCGACGCCGGTCGAGCGACTGCGTGGCGCGGCCGGCGGGCTGCGGCGGCCGGGCGGGGCGACCGGGCCGGATGGCCGACCGCTGCTCGGCGTCGGCACGCGCGGGCGCGGCTCCGAGCCGACCGCCGCCGCCACCTGGGGGCTGTCGACTGAGGAATACATGGCGCGCTGTGACCCGTGGCCGCTGAACTCGCGCGGCGAGTTGCTGCTGGGCGTCAAGCTGGAAAGCCCGGAAGGGGTGGCCAACGCCGACGAGATCCTGGCCGTGCCGGGCCTCGGCTTTGCCGAGCTTGGCCCCGGCGATCTGGGTCTGTCGCTCGGCTACGTGACGGTGCCGCGCGACCCGTACCCGGCCGAGATGCGCGAGGCGCGCGAGAAAGTGTTCGCCGCCTGCCGCCGCAACGGCGTTGCCTTCCTGGAAGGCGCGACGCGCGACACGATCGCTGCCAAGATCGACGAGGGCGTGCGCGTCATCGCCGGCCACCGGGAAGACGCCGCCGTCATCGGCCGCGCCCACTCCGGCCGCACCATGCCCGTCTGAGCGCCGGATGCGAGCATCGTGGCTGCGCCGGTGGGCACTGCTCCTGGACGGGCTGGCCGGCGTGGCGGCGTTGCTGACCGCTGACCGGGCGCGACCGGGCGGGGCGCCCGCGGCGGCCACGATCGACCCGCTCGACTACTTCCTGAGCCGTCAGCTCCATCGGGCTGCTGCTCGACCATGGTCCGGAGCGGGCCTACCGGCTGACACCCGGCGTCTGGTGGCCACGCCGGTTGACGGTCGGCGACGAGCTGGGTGTCCCCGACCACGCCCAGAGCCTGGTACGGGCAGTGGCTGCCGAGCGGATAGGCGTGCTGTGGCGTACCCTTGGAGAGCCGCGCGGAGCGACGCACTGCCACGGTATCGTGGCCGACGATGGAGGGAGTTCTATGAGCGCCAGAACAGCGGCCGAGTGGCAGCAGCAGAATGCCCCGGTTATCGCTGCGTTTCGGGCCAATGGCGGTAAGATCACCGGTCGCCGCTGGCCCGTCCTCTTGCTGACGACGATCGGCGCGAAGAGCGGCCAGCCCCGCGTCACGCCGCTGAACTACACCTTCGATGGCGATCGACTGGTCGTTATCGCCTCCAAGGGCGGCTCGCCAACCCATCCTGACTGGTACCGTAACCTGGTGACGAACCCGGAGGTGACGATCGAGCTCGGGACCGAGACCTTCCGGGCGCGCGCCACGCCGGCCGAGGAGCCGGAGCGAACCCGCCTGTTCGACCAGCAGGTGGCGCAGCAGCCCTTCTTCGACAATTACCGGAAGTCGGTGGTCAGCCGCGAGATCCCGGTCGTCGTCTTCGAGCGCGTCGATTGAGCTGACTCCGCCGGCATCCAGCCACAGAGCGGTAGGGCGCTGGCTCGCCGCCGGGCAGGCTATGTGTCAGGGACAATGCGCGCAATCTCGCCCGGCTGCATGACCATCAGTGCTGCCGACACACGCGGCATGAGTGGCTGGAGTGTCTCCAATGAGTATCAGGCGCTGCCAACACCACGATCCTGAGGACAGTTGAGGGCAGGTGCTGCTGGTAGTCGAGGTTCTGGTCGGCTGTGACACATACGTCAAACCAGTTCTCGGCGAAGCGCAGCAGCGCGGTATCATCTGTTCCGACCCAGCCCATGCCTGGCGCCGTCGTCACGTCGTGGCCCATGATCTCGTGCATCAGGCGACGGGGCAGGCACTCGTCAAGCGGTCGCACACTGTCGCGCCGGCAGCTCAGGCGCGCGTCACGCTCGCGCCGTCGACGGCCGTCACCCGGTAGAGCGTCGGCTGCAGGCCGGTGCGGGCCGGGTACTCGCGGGTGATGGCCGCCTCGACGCGCTCCAGCGCCTCGGCCGCGACCAGCGCGATCATGCAGCCGCCGAAGCCACCGCCGGTCATGCGCGCGCCGTAGGTCGCCGGGTCGGCGCGGCAGATGTCGACCAGCGCGTCCAGCTCGCGGCAGGAGACCTGGTAGTCGTCGCGCAGGCTGTCGTGCGAGGCGTTCAGGTGCTGACCGAGCGTGGTCAGGTCGCCACTCGTCAGCGCCTCGACCGCCGCCAGCGTGCGCGCGTTCTCGCCGACGACGTGGCGGGCGCGGCGATAGACGAGCGGCGGCAGGTCGGCCTCGTGGCGGGCGAGCTGCTCCGGCGTCACGTCGCGCAGCGCCCGCACGCCCGGCAGCCGCTGGGCCAGCGCCGCCACGGCCTGGCCGCACTCCGCCCGGCGCTGGTTGTACTCCGAGTCGACCAGCCCGCGCTGGACGTTGGTGTTGCAGACGAGCAGCCGCGCCTCGCCCAGCCGCAGCGGCACCAGCTGGTAGTCAAGCGAGCGGCAGTCGACCAGCAGCGCGTGGTCGCGCGCGCCCAGCCGCGAGATGAACTGGTCCATGATGCCGCACTGCACGCCGACGTAGCGGTTCTCGGCTCGCTGGCAGAGCAGCGCCAGCTCCGGCCCGGGCATCTCCGCGCCGGCGGCGGCCAGTAGCGTCAGCGCCGTCGCCACCTCGACCGCCGCTGACGACGACATGCCCGCGCCCAGCGGCACGTCACCGGCGATGGCGCCGTCGATGGCCGGCGCCGGCTGGCCGGCGTCGCGCAGCGCCCAGGCCACGCCGGCCGGGTAGCGCAGCCAGTCGGGACCGGCTAGCGGCGCGCCCGGCGCCACCGTCGCCGGGTCGAACTCGCCAGCATCGCCGTAGTTGGCCGAGTGCAGCCGGCTGCGGGCGCCGGTGGCCGGCCGGGCGGCGATGGCGATCTCGCGGTCGATCGCGATCGGCAGCACGAAGCCGTCGTTATAGTCGGTGTGCTCGCCGATCAGGTTGACCCGGCCGGGCGCGCGCGCCAGCAGCGCCGGCTGGGCGCCGTCGAAGGTGGCAGCGAACAGGGCTGCCGCGCGGGTGAGGGGCGAGGCGTCCGGCGTCGACATCGTCAGTCCTCCGCGAGCGTGCTGTCCGCGCCGAAATTGACGCGGCGGAACCGGCCGCGCAGCTGTGCCCGTGGGCCGATCAGGCTGTGCTCGATCAAGGCGCCCTCGACCGCCGCCCCGTCGTCGATGATGGCGTCGCGCACGATGGCGTCGCGCACGACCGTACCCGCGCCGATGCTGACGTGCGGCCCGAGGACGGCCCGCTCCACCGTGGCAGTGGGGGCGATATACACTGGCGGCACGATGGCCACACCGGGCCGGGGCGGCATGGCGGCCGGCTGCTGATCGAGCAGCGCGCGGTTCGTCTCCAGCAGCGCCTCGGCCGTGCCGCAGTCGAGCCAGGTCGTCACCGGCCGGGTGCGCAGCCGCGCGCCGCGCTCGAGCATGACGTTGACGGCGTCGGCCAGGAAGAACTCGCCGCCGCGCTGGGCGTCGCGCGCCATGAGGGTGTCGATGGCCGCCAGCAGGTCGCCGGCGCGGCGGAAGTAGTAGAGGCCGATCATGACCAGGGTATTGTCGATGGTGGCCGGCTTCTCGACGAGTCGCGCGACATATCCGCGAGAGTCCATCTCGGCCACCCCGAAGCGGCGCGGATCGGGCACGTCCTTGACGTAGACGCAGCCGTCCTCGCCATGAGCGCCCAGCCCGGTCAGGTCGGCTGCGAACAGGGTGTCGGCGAAGCAACTGACCAGTTCGCCGCCGAGGTGCGGACGCGCCAGCGCCAGCGCGTGCGCCTGCCCCTTCAGCTCATCTTGCTCGACATACTGCGCCGTGAGTTGGGGGTAGGCGGCGGCGACGTAGTCGGCGATCTGCTCACCTAGCCAGCCGTGGACGAAGATGAACTGGCGCGGCCGCAGCGGCAGCAGCGCGTCGATGAGATGACCCAGCATCGGCTTGCCGGCGACGGCCACCAGCGGCTTGGGCCGGCTCCAGGTGTGCGGCCGCAGCCGCTTGCCAAAGCCTGCCAGCGGAATGACGACGTCCATTCGGCTCTCCCGGCGCGACGCCAGTGTCTGGCCAGCGTCAGGAGGGGAGTATAGCCGCGGTCAGGCGCAGCCGGGGCGGTCGAGGGAGCGACCCGGTCAGTGGCTACGTCGGCCGGTCCGCCTCGGCCGTCTCCTCCGGCAGCAGCGTCGGCTCCTCGGCCTGGTGGCCACCGATGGCCGCGTCCAGATCGACGCCCAGGCCACCGCGCGCCGTGCGACCGCCCATGCCGGGGTCATAGGGATGGCCGGCGGGCGTGCGGTGACCCGGCACGCCAATCTCGGCCGCGTCCTGCAGGCGCGCACCGACGGCGGCGCCACCGGTTGTCCCTCGCTTGCCCAGTCTCCGACCACCCAGGCCGTGGCCCGCTTCGATCGCCTCGACGATCTCCGCGACGCGCTCGTCAGTGTCCACGGCCCGTGGTGTGGCGGCCGTGCGCTCCTGTGGTCGCTCGCTCATCCTGTTCCTCCGGAGCTGATAATAGCGGCCGGCGTCAGCCGCATGTTCGTGGCGGGCGGCGTCCGCGGTCGCGGATGCCATCGTCTGCCTCGCACACGTGATGCCACGCCGGCAGGCCCACGCACGACCCGCTCCCGGCGTCGTCAGCCGCCGAGCGCCTCGTCCAGCACGGCCCGGATCGTCGCCAGCGCGTCGCCGGCATGGGGCACGTAGCCACGCACGGTCGCCCGGTCCTCGTCGATGTCGGCCTGACCGATGCCGGGGGAGGTGACCTGCCGGCCGCTCGACAGCACCAGCGTCGGGCTGCCGTCCACGCGCAGCTCGTGCCAGCCGCGCCGGCTGTCAGCAATCACCTCACCCTTGTAGCGGCCACTATCCCAGTCCGCTTCGAAGCGGGCCAGATCGAGCGGCGCGTCGTCAGCGACCCTCTCGGCGATGGCCAGCAACTCGTGGCGCAGCGCCGGACAGCGGCCCTCGGCGTAGAGGCCGTGGCGCAGCGCCCAGCTCATCGACAGCGCGGCGTCGTGGTGCTGCGCCTGGGCGCACGCCAGCGCCTCGAAGGCTGGCCAGGCGGTCGCCGGCCACTCTGCGTCGGGTCGGCCCCACCGCCCTACCGGCAGGCCCGGCTCCACGCCGTGGAGCAAGTCCAGTTCAACCCCCAGTACCGCCTTCCGCGACGCCCGCTGGTTGATGTACTCCAGTGACAGCGCCCGCCAGCGCAGCGCCAGTCGACCGGCATAGTCGGGCCAGACCTGACGCAGACGGTAGACTGTCAGGTAGGCGAACGGGCAGAAGATATCGGAGTAGACGTCGATGATGGGGGTCGCCATCGTCCTCTCCTTGCGGCCAGCGCTGGCGTACTCGCGCGATTGTAGCACCGACGCCGGACCACCTGGCCAACGACCGGGGCGACCAGATGGCCAATGCCGGCGGTGGCCGCCTGGCCAGCCGCCGGCCGCCGTTTGCCCGATGAAGACCGCCCGCCAGCAGGACTACTATGCCAGCATCCGACGGTCTGTCGCGATGGTCGGTATTCCGAAGACGGACTCGGGAGGGTACTGGGATGGCGATCATGGCCGAGGTGTTCGATAGCATGCCGTCCCCGATGGTGTCGATCGAGCTGGGTGCGCCCTGGCACGCGTGCGGCGATGGTGAGGGGCAACGCTCACTGCCACGGGTGGCTGAGTTGGCCGTGCCCGACGCCATCGAGCCAACGACCGGCGTCTACAGCGACCTTGCCACGCTCGACGGCCGCGCCGGCCGCCCGCGCGCCACGCCGGGCGGACTGGCCGTCGACAGCGTCGATGCGATCGTGGTGGAAGATTCGGTTCGGCTCTACCTGCACGAGATTGGGCAGGTGCCGCTGCTGACCGCGGCCGAGGAGATCGAACTAGCCCACGCCGACCAGCGCGCGCTCACCCTCGTCCGTCTGACCGAGGCCACGGGATCGCGGGACACCCTGGCGCTGGCCCTGGCGCTGCACCAGCGGCTGCTGGTGGGCTGGCCGGTCATCGCCGCGCTGGCTACAGCCACGGGTGGCGGGCCATTCCTGACCCTGCCCGCCCCAGCGCTGCTCATCGCGCTGCTGCCGACCGGCCGGCTCGACCCGACCGTGCTGGCGGCGGTCGCCGATCGCTGCGCGCTGAGTCCGGTCGAGATTGAGCTGGCGCTGAAGGAGCGGCTGATCGAGATCAACGTCCTGGGTGTGCTGTCGCCGCGCCTGCGCTCCCGCCTGAGCCGCCCCGGCCCGCTGCCGGGCGCGGTCGAGGTCGAGGCGGCGCTGGCAGCGCTCGGCCCGGCCCTTGACCGCCGCTGGCAGGAGCTTATCGCGGCCGGTGAGGCGGCGCGCGCCCGGCTCGTGGCGGCCAACCTGCGGCTGGTCGTCAGCATCGCCCGCAAGCATGCCAATCGTGGCCTGCCGCTGCTCGATCTAGTCCAGGAGGGCAACCTGGGCCTGATCCGTGCCGTCGAGAAGTTCGAGTACCTCAAGGGCTACAAGCTCAGCACCTACGCGACCTGGTGGATCCGTCAGGCGATCGCCCGCGCCGTGGCCGAGCAGGCCCGGCCGGTGCGCTTGCCAGTCCACCTGCACCACACGATGGGCCGGGTCCGGCGCGTCTCCCACACGCTGGCGGTAGAGCTGGGACGCGAGCCGAGCGAGGCGGAGGTGGCCGCCGCCGCGGAGATCACTCCCGATCAGGTGCGCGAGTTGCACCGGCTGGGCCAGGACGCGGTGTCGCTGCAGGCCGGCATCGGCGACGACGAGGAGACTGACCTGGGCGCGCTGCTCTCCGACGAGACGGCCGAGGCGCCGGTGGAGGTCGCCGCTCAGGGTCAGTTGCGGGGCCAGGTGGCGGCGCTGCTGGCCGAATTGAGTGAGCGCGAGCGCGCCGTGCTGGAGCTGCGCTTCGGGTTGCGCGACGGCCAGGAGCGAACGCTCGACCGAGTCGCCGCCGAGTTCGGCGTCACCCGCGAGCGGGTGCGCCAGATCGAAGTGAAGGCGCTGCGCAAGCTGCGCCAGCCCAGCCGCCGCCAGCTGCTGGTCGACTACCTATCGTAGGCGGAGGACTGCGAGGACTCCGGGTACTCCGTCTACTCGCTCGCAACCTGGAATGCGGCGGCGCCTAACCGGTCGCTCTCCAGGCCGTAGATGGCGGCAAACCAGTCGCCGACCGGGCCACCGGGGGGCACGATGACCGTGACCGCCACCTGCCCCGCCTCATTGGCGCGCGTCTCGTCGATCGGCACGCTCTCGCCGTCGGGGCGCGTCACCCAGGCGCTGATCCGCTCGCCGGGGTGAAAGGCGGCGCTGGTGATCGTGAACGTCGTGCCGACCGGCCCGGTCGTCGGGGTGACGGCCAGGTCCACGTTCGGGCCACGCTCCGGCACCACGAACGTGTCTTTGGTCTTTTTGCCGCTGTCGACACCTTCCAGCCGCAGCGTCCAGGCGCCCGGCTCGATGTAGCGCGGCATGAAGAACCGGAAGCTGACCCGCCCGCGCCGGCTGGCTCTGTCGCGGTCGAGCTTGATGACTTGCTCGCTCGGGCCGATCAGGCGCACGCTGACGTCCTCGCCCGGCGTGAACCCGCTGGCCTCGATGTCGTACTCGCCCTCGGTATCCGTTGGCTCGATGTGCCGGATGTCGGCGGCCTCGACCGGCGGGACGACGATCACGGCCGGGCCGAGGAGCAGCGCGACCATGAGCACCGTGAGCGCTCGCATCATCACGCGCATCATCGCGGTCTGCCTCCCTGGGTCGGGGGATGAGCCACCGCGCGCGGCCGGCGCCTCGACCCCATCACCCTTAATGTACCGTCAGACCGCCCGCGCAGATGTGTCCGTGAGTCACGCCTCAGGCCGGGCCGAACAGCACGCACACCGGCGCCCCGACCGGCGTCACCTGGCCGGTCGGTGTCAACCCGCCAGTGGCCGGGTCGATGGCGAAGCCGACGATGGTGTCCGAGTTCTGGTTGGCCGCGTACAGGAACCGGCCGGCCGGGTCAATGGCGAAGTTGCGCGGCATCCGGCCGCCGGTCGAGACGTGCCCGGCTGGCGTCACCCGGCCGGTCGCCTCGTCGATGGTGAAGATGGCGATCGAGTCGTGGCCCCGGTTGGAGACGTAGACGGCCTTGCCGGACGGCGCGACCAGGATCTGGGCGGTCGAGACGCGCTCGCGGCTGGCGCCCTCTGGCAGCGTCGAAACGTGGTGCAGCGCGGTGAACGCGCCGCGGTCGGCGTCGTAGGCGAAGGCGGTGATCGTCATGTCGGCCTCGCCGTTGACGTAGGCGTAGCGGCCGTTGGGATGAAAGGCGATGTGGCGCGGCGCGGCGCCGGCGTGCAGCCGCGCCGACGGCGGGTCGGCGGCGACCAGCGCGGCGCGGTCGGCGGCCAGCCGATAGATCATCACCTGATCGATGCCCTTGTCGACGACCAGCACCAGCCGGCCGGTTGGGTCGAGCGTGACGAAGTGGGCGTGCGGGCCTGCCTGGGTCGGGCCGGGGCCGGAGCCGGTGTGCTGGCGCACGTCGCTGGCCGGCGCCAGCCGGCCGTCCGCGTCGATTGGGAAGACACCGACCCGGCCGTCCTCGTGGTTGGCGACGAACAGCACGCGGCCGGTCGGGTCGGTGCAGAGATGGCAGGGGTCGCCGCCCTCGCTCGGCTGCTTGCTCAGGAAGGTCAGCGCGCCGCTGGCTGGGTCGATCGCGAACGACGACACCGCCCCCGTCGGCCGGCCCTGGTACTCCTGCGTTTCGTTGACGGCGAACAGGAAGCGGTGGGCCGGATCGAAGGCTAAGAACGACGGATTGACGACGTTGCCGATGGTGTGGATGCGGGTCAGCGCGCCGGTGGCCGGGTCGTGGCGGAAGACGGTGATGCCCTCGCCGGTGCGCGGGGCCGGCTCGGTGTAGCTGCCAACGTAGACGAGATTCGGCTGCATGACGCTCCCTCTCCCTCGCTGTGTCGTTGCGCGGCCAGCGGGCGACGTCGGCCCGGCCGTCGGCCGGCATTGTCCATCAGGCTATGGCGCGGCTCAAGGGGCCACGAACCCCGCGGCAGGCCAATGAGTGGGTGATCAGGGTGACGACTGACACAGCTTCACATCGGGATCGATATGCCGCATCCCTGCCCTACCGGTCGGTCGGCGTCATGAACGGCGGCGGCCCGATCTGCATCGGCGGGTTGGTGGGTGTGGCCGTCGGCGTCGGCGGGCGGGGCGTCGGCGTGCCCCTGGCGGTCGTCGGCCAGGCTGCGCGCGGGGTGAACTTCTGAATCCGCTGGTTGGCGATCTCGGCGACGTAGATCGCGCCCTGCCCGTCGACGGCGATGCCGCTCGGCTGGCGCATCTGGCCGGCCTCGCTGCCGAAGCTGCCCCACTGCAGCAGGTAATTGCCGTCGCTGTCGAATGCTTGCACGCGGCTGTTGCCCGAGTCGGTGGCGAAGACGATGCCCTGGGCGTTGGTTGCCAGTGTCGCGCCCATGCGGAACTCAGCATCGCCGTCGCCGCGCACGCCCCAGACCGCCAGGACCTTGCCGGTGGCGTCGAACTTCTGGATGCGGCCGAGGGTGTCGTAGACGTAGACGTGCCCTTGCCGATCGACGGTGATGCTGCTGGGCGACTGGAACTGACCAACGCCGGCGCCCTGGATACCCCAGCGCAGCATCGGCTGACCGCTGGCGTCGTACTTCTGCACCCGGTGGCTGTCGGTGTCGGTGACGTAGAGATTGCCACTCCGGTCGACCGCCAGCCCGCCGGGGCGACGGACCAGGCCCTCACCGCCAGCGACGCCGTCGCGACTCAGTACCGACAGCAGGCGGCCGTGCGCGTCGAAGCGCTGGATCCGGTTGGTGGCATCGGCAACGTAGACCCGGCCATCATGGCTGACGGTCATCGCCTGGATGCGTGGACCGCCCTCCATCTGGAACGTGAACTGGCCCGGTCCGGTCCCCTGGCTGCCCCAGGCGGCCGCCAGTTGGCCGGTGCGATCGAAGCGAGCGACCTTGTGCAGCAGGCTGTCCAGCACGATCAGGTCGCCGTCGTCGGTGACGGCCAGCCGCGTGGCGCGCTCGGCGACACCGGGCGCCGGCCCCAGGATCCAGGTCGAGGCCATCGGGTGGCTGGCCGGCAGCGGCAGCGTCTGCAGCAGCGGCACCAGCGTCGGCGTTACCGTCGGCGTCGGCGCCGCGGCGGTGGCGGTCTGCTCGATGCCAACGATGGCGGTCAGTGTCGCGCGCGCCACGGCCATGTTGGTCGGCTCACGACCGGGGGGGGCGGCGCTGCTTGCCGGTACGGACGGCTCAGTTGGCTCGGGTGGCGGCGTTGGCGCCGGCACAGCCGTGCAGGCCATCGCCAGCACGACCAGCAGGACCGTCCCACCGGCCGCCATGTGTCGCCAGACCGCCCAGGCCATCGATCAGACTCCCCTCATGGCCGGCCGAGGCTCCCATCGGTCGGCGCACATGCAGGGTACCGCGTGGATTTCCAGTATACCCGTTCGCGGCGTCGATGAGCGGCCGGCCGCCGCCAGTCGCGGGCGACCCACGAGCCAGGGGCGCCCGCCCAGATCGCGCCCAGGCCCCCGGTTCCTTGCACGATGCCGGCGGTAGCTACGGGGCCGTTCGGTCACGCCCGTCCGCCTGGCGCGCCGCCAGCAGGCGCGGGTTGGCCACGGCCAGCTTGGCCTCGACCGACCAGCGGGCGTAGGCTAACACCGCCGTGCGCCACGGGCCGGCGTCCGCCTCGCCGGCTTGGATGCGCTGGCAGAGCGCCCGCTTGCGTGCGTCGATGTCGTCGCGCAGCGCCGACGGCGTCGGCGGTTGCTCGGCCGTGCCGGCGGCTGGGTCGAGCGCGGCCAGCGCCGCCCACTCGGCGCGCAGCGTCGCCGCGTCGTCCGCGATCTCCCGCTCGACTACGGCCAGCACGTTGGCGGCGATCAGCGCGCGGAAGCGCTGGCGCTGGTCGGCCAGGCCGGGCAGGATCTCGTCGGTCAGAAAGCTGCGCACGGCGGCCAGCAGCGCCGGCGCCGTCGGTCTATCCTGCATGCCAGCGCTCCTCGTAGGCCGCGATCAGGTCGAGCGCCTCCAACTCCATCTCGGCGCAGATGCGGCCGAGCGCGGCCAGCTCGATGCTCGGCGCGACGCCGGTCAGGTGCCGCCGCGCCTGGCCGAGCGACCCGATCGCCCACTGCACGTTGCCCAGCACCTCCCAGTAGTCGAGCGTGGCGCGGTCGACCGGCTGGCCGCCGTGCGCCGCGTAGGCCGCCAGGAACGACTCGCGCTCGCCGACGCCGCCGACCGGCAGGTGGTCCTGCCCGAAGCGCCAGGCGCGGACGCACAGCCAGGCCAGGTCGGCGTGTGGGTCACCGAGGTGGACATTTTCCCAGTCGAACACCGCCCGCAGCCCCTCTGGCCCGACCAGGAGATTGCCGACGCGGAAATCACCGTGGACGAGCACGGCGCGGGCGGGTGCGGGCTGGTGCTGGTCCAGCCAGCGCAGCGCCAGCGCCAGCGCCGGGTGCGGCTCATCAATCAGGCGCAGGTCGGCCGTCAGCCGGTCGAGCAGCGCCGCCGCCGCCGATTGGCCGGGCGCGGGCGCCCGCAGCCAGTTGAGGCCATGCGCGGCTGGGTCCAGAGCGTGGATGGCCGCCAGGACGGCCGCCATCTGCTCCGGCAGGCGCGCCCGCGCGGCGGCCAGCCCCGGCTCGCGGACGATGCGCCGCCCAATTGTCTCGCCGTCGAGCCGCTCCATCAGGAAGGCCGGGCGCCCGTCGTCGCCCAACCGCGGGAAGAACCAGAGCGGACGCGGCGCCGGCAGGCCGGCGGCGTGCATCGCCCGCTGCACGGCGAACTCCTCGGCACGCGTCAGCACCGTGCTGCCCAGCGCACCGCCCAGATCGCGCCGCAGCACGCACGCCAGGTGGCCGGCGTGCGGCCCACCGTCGATGGTGAGATCGGCCGCCCACGTCTCCTGCGAGGCGCCGCCGGCCAGCAGCCGCAGCCCGTGCGCCCGCGCCGTCGCGCCGGCCGCGTCGGTCACGGCGGCCGCCAGCACGGTCTGCAGGGTGGTGAGGGGGTCAGGCGTGGGCATCGGCCGGTCGCTTCCTCACGCGGGACCGGCCGCGCCGGAGGTCGGCGCGGCCGGGTCGGTGGCCGCCGCGCGCAGCAGCCGCCGGGCGATGGCCAGGCGGTGGACCTCCGATGGCCCGTCGTAGATGCGGAATGGCCGGATGGCCCGGTAGAAGGCGGCCAGCGGCAAGTCGTTCGAGACGCCGTGTGAGCCGCAGATCTGGACGGCGCGATCGACGACGCGGTTGACCGCCTCGGCCACGAACGTCTTGGCCATCGACGACTCGTGGCGAGCCTGGCCGCCGCCATCGATGAGCCAGGCGGCGTGCAGAACCATCAGCCGCGCCGCGTGCAAGTCCATGGCCGAGTCGGCCAGCATCGCCCCGACCATCTGGTGCGCGCCGAGTGGCTGGCCGAACGACTCGCGCCGGCTGGCGTAGGCGAGAGCGATATCCAGCGACCGCTGGGCGATACCCAGCCAGCGCATGCAGTGCGTCAGCCGGGCCGGGCCAAGACGCACCTGGGCCAGGCGGAAGCCATTGCCCACCTCGCCCAGCACCCGCTCCGGCCCGACCCGGCAGTCGCGGAACGACAGCGCGCAGTGGCCCCCCAGCACCCAGCCGTCAAGCGAGGGGATGTGGCGCGTGATGCGGTAGCCGGGCGTGCCAGCATCGACCAGGAGCATCGTCGCGCCGGGCCGACCATCCGGCCGCGGCCCGGTGTCGGCCATGACGATGGCAAAGGCTGCCCCGTCCGCGCCCGTGACATACCACTTGTCGCCGGTGATGACCCACCCGTCGCCGTCGCGCTCGGCGCGGGTGCGGAGCATGGCCGGGTCGGAGCCGGCGCCGGGCGGCGGCTCGGTCATCGCGAAGCAGGAGCGGATCGCGCCGGCGACGAGCGGTCGCAGGAACCGCTCCTGCTGCGCCGGCGACGCGACGACCGCCAGCAGGTGCATGTTGCCCTCGTCGGGCGCGGCGCAGTTGAGCGCCAGCGGACCGAGCAGGCTCTGCCCGGCCGCCTCAAAGACGGCGCACATGCCGCGCATGTCGAGGCCCAGGCCGCCCCAGGCCGCCGCGGCGTGCGGCGCGAACAGGCCAGCCGCCCGCGCCCGGTCGCGCAGCGCCGCAAGCCGCGCCGGCGGCAGCCCGTCATGCTCGTCGACGAAGCGCTCCTCCGGGATGACCTCATCGCGGATGAAGGCCGCCGTCCGCGCGCGCAAATCGATGACATCTTGTGGCTGGGCGAAATCAATCATCGGGTTTCACACTTTCCTTGATTGGCGATGATGGCCGCGCCCCGGTTCGGCTTCGTCCGTTCGTGCATGCCAGCAGTCTGGTCAGGCTGGCCGGCGATGGCGGGCGGCCACGAGCTCGCGAGCGAGCGATTCAAGCATCCCTTGCGCGTCCACGAGCATCTCCCGCGCTTACCAGGCCGTCGCGCCGCCGTCGACGGCCAGCACCTGGCCGGTGATATAGCTGGCCGCCGAAGCGGCCAGGAAGACGACGACGCCTTTCAGATCGCCCGGCCGACCCAGGCGACCGAGCGGCACGCCGGCCACCAGCCGCGCCTCGCCGCGCGCGATGATCGCCTCGGTCATCCGGCTGGGGAAGAAGCCCGGCGCGATGGCGTTGACACGGATGCCGGCGGGCGCCCACTCGACGGCCAGCTGGCGCGTCAGCGCGATGATGGCCCCCTTCGAGGCGCTGTAACCAACGGCCTCCAGCACCTCCGGCGCGGTGCCGACCAGCCCGGTGGTCGAGGCGGTGTTGACGATTGCGCCGCCGCCGGCCGCCAGCATGTGGCGCGCGGCTGCTCGCGCCACCAGGAACGTACCGGTGACGTTGGTGTCCAACACCTGCCGGAACCGCTCGATCGGCATCGTCGCCGCCGGCGCGCCCCAGGCGATGCCGGCGTTGTTGGCGACGATGTCTAGCCGGCCGTGGCGCGCCACGACGCCGTCGACCAGCGTGGTCACCGCCGCCGGGTCGGTGACATCGCACGCGACCGACTCGACCGCCAGGCCGCTCGCGCGCAACTCGGCCGCGGCCGGGCCGAGCCACTGCTCGCGCCGGGAGGTGATGATGACCGTCGCGCCGGCCTCGGCCAACCCCTCGGCGATCTCGCGCCCCAGCCCGCGCGACCCGCCGGTGACGAGTGCGACCTGACCGCTGAGATCGAACAGGGTGCGCAGGTGGGACATGCGACTCCTCGTCACGACCGCCGGTCGGCCGGTGTGAACCGGCCCTCAGCCGACGCGCGGCTCGTCACCGGCGCCTTCGCGCGAGCGCAGGAGATACTTCTGGACCTTGCCGGTCGAGGTCTTGGGCAACTCCCCGAACATGACGGCCGCCGGGCACTTGAAGTGGGCCAGGGTGGCGCGGCAGAAGTCGATGATCTCCCGCTCTGTCGCCTGCTGGCCGGCCTTGAGCGTCACGAACGCCTTCGGCCGCTCACCCCAGAGCGGGTCGGGCACGGCGATGACCGCGCACTCGAGTACGGCCGGATGGCGAGCGAGCGCCTGCTCGACCTCGATCGTCGAGATGTTCTCGCCACCGGAGATGATGATGTCCTTCTTCCGGTCGCGCAGCTCGATCGTGCCATCGGCGTGCATCACGGCCAGGTCGCCGGAGTGGAACCAGCCGCCGGCAAAGGCGGCGGCGGTGCTGTCGGGCGACCGGTAGTAGCCCGGCATCACCGTGTTGCCGCGCATGACCACCTCCCCGAGCGTCTGGCCATCGCGCGGCACGTCCTGCATCGCGGCGTCGACCACGCGCACCGGCACGGCAGTGGGGTGGGCCTGGCCCTGCCGTGCCAGCTGGCGGGCCTGCTCGTCGATGGACAGCCCGGCCCACGCCCGGCGCCAGGCCTGGAAGGTGGCCGGGCCGTATGTCTCGGTCAGACCGTAGGCGTGGATGGGGCGGATGTTGAACTCGTGCAGCTGGGCCAGCAGCGTCGGCGAGGGCGGGGCGCCGCCGATGGCGGCTGTCACCGGCCGCGTCAGGCGCCGCGCGGCCGGATGATTGACCAGGCTGATGAAGACCGTCGGCGCGCCGTGGCAATGTGTGACACCGTACTCCTCCAGCAGCGTCCAGACGCGCTCTGGCTCGATGCGGCGCAGGCAGACGTGGGTGGCGGCGACCGCCGTGGCGCCCCAGGTGAAGCACCAGCCGTTGCAGTGGAACATCGGTCCGAGCCAGAGGTAGACGCTGTCGCTGTCCAACCCAACGGCACTGGCGTTGCCCAGGCCATTGAGATAAGCGCCGCGGTGGCTGTAGATGACGCCCTTCGGCTGCCCGGTCGTGCCGCTGGTGTAGTTGATGGCGATCGGCTCGTTCTCGTCCGTCAGCCACGCCTCGACCGGCGTGGCTGAGCCGCTGGCCAGGAAGCGCTCGTACGGGTCGTCGGCCGCGCCGGTGTCGTCGACCCGGATCGCGCGCGTGGCGGCCAGATCGAGGCCCTCGACCAATGGCCAGGACTGGTGATCGACGAAGATCAAGCGCGCCTCGGCGTGCCGCAGGATGGCGGCGATATCGGTCGCGCTCAGGCGCGTGTTGATGGCGACCAGGCTGCCGCCAGCGACCGGGACGCCCAGGTGTGCCTCTAGCAGCGCGGGTGTGTTCGGGCACAGGAACGCGACCCGGTCGCCCGGGCGCACGCCTGCCGCGCGCATGGCCGACGCCAGCCGGTCCACCCGCTCCGCGAACTGCTGGTAGGTGTGGGTCTGGTCGCGGTTGCCATGCACCACGGCCGGCTTGTCGGCGTAGACGAAGGCGCTGCGTCGCAAGGCGTTGATTGGCGACAACTCGACCCGTGAGATGGACGCGCCGGACGGCGGCGCGGTCATGTCAGCCACTCCTTCATTGGTCCGTGACCAGCGGTCCGCGTCAGGCGGGCAGGATAGCACAGAGGTGGGTGGCAGTTGGCAGTCTAGCGATCAGGAGACCGTGACCATGGCCATGTCGCCTGACCAGCAAGCACCGGCTCTCGCGTGCCGCGCAAGATGTTGACGCGTACCCACGCGCCGCCGGCGCGTGGTCCCACGCTGCCCGCTGTGGCATACTTCGTGCCGGCAACCGGCGTGGGTCGGAGGAATGACAGCGTGGGACAGGGATCAGGGATGATCAGGGAGACCGTCGTCGTTGGCATGAGTGGCGGGGTCGACTCGTCGGTGACGGCGCTGCTGCTCCAGCAGGCTGGCTACCGCGTCATCGGCGTCAACCTGCGGCTGTGGTCACCGCCGGGCGACGGGCTGACCAGCCGCGACGAGGGCCGCTGCTGTTCGATCGAGGCGATGGACGATGCCCGCGCCGTGTGCGACGCCCTTGACGTGCCGTTCATCGCGCTCAATCTGGAGGAGCAGTTCGGCCGCCACGTCGTCGACTACTTCGCCGATGAGTACCTCGCTGGCCGCACGCCCAACCCCTGCCTGGCCTGCAACCGGCACATCAAGTTCGATGTGCTGCTAACGAAGGCCCGCGCGCTGGGCGCCCGCTACCTGGCCACCGGCCACTATGCCCGCGCCGTCGATGGCGCGGGCGGTCGGCGCGAGTTGCACCGCGCCCGCGACCTGGGCAAGGACCAGAGCTACGCCCTCTACAGTGTCACGCAGGACCAGTTGCGCCGGCTGCTGTTCCCACTTGGCGAGCTGACCGGCAAGGCCGAGACGCGCGCCATCGCCCGCACCCACGGCCTGCCGGTGGCCGACAAGCCAGATAGCCAGGAGATCTGCTTCATTCCCAGCCGCGACCATGCCGCCTTCGTCGGCCGGCTGCGCCCCGGCGCGCTCCAGCCCGGCGCGATTGAGGATACCAGCGGCCGGCGGTTGGGCACGCACCGCGGCCTGCCGCACTACACTGTCGGCCAGCGCCGCGGCCTGGGGCTGGCCACGCGCGAGCCGCTGTTCGTCGTCAGCGTCGACGCCGACCAGAACCGCGTCGTCGTTGGCGCGGCCGTCGACCTCGCCTTCACCACGCTCGAGGCCAGCCAGGTCAACTGGGTCACCGGCGCGCCGCCGGCCGGGCCGGTGACGGTCGAGGCGATGGTGCGCTATCGAAGCACGCGCTATCCGGCGCACGTCACTGCCCTGCCCGCGGGCCGCCTGCGCGCCGAGTTCACCGCCGCGCTGCCGACGGCGGTCGCGCCAGGACAGGCCGTTGTCCTGTATGATGGCGACCGCGTGCTGGGCGGTGGCGTGATCGACCGCGCCGAGCGCGCCGCCGCCGTGGCCTGACGCCCCATGGCGCAACCACGCATCCTGGACGGGCCATCCGACACGAGCGCGCCACGACGCCGGCACCGGCGCGGCAGGCGGGAGGCTGGATGATTACGCGCAATCTCATCATCGCCACTGTGGCGTTGCTGATCATTTCGGTCATCATTGGCATCCTGCTCTTCTTTGCGCCGACGGGGCTGCGCCAGGCGCTCCGCGACATCCTGTTGATTTTCCTGTTCCTGCTCACGATCTTCACGATGCTGATGTTCCTCGCGCTGACGATCGCGATCTTCGCCCTGCTGGAGATGCTAAACGGGCGCGTCGTGCCGCTGATGGATCAGGTGACGCAGATGATCAATCGGGTGCGCGGGACGACCGAGTTCGTCTCCGATGAGGTCGTCCGTCCGGTCATCACGACGGCCGGCACGCTGGCCCGCGTCCGGGCAATGGCGCGCGCCGCCGTTAGCAAGCCACCGGGGGCGTCGGCATCGCCAGCCGGCTCGGCGCCGCCGGCCGGGGCGACCATGCCGCCACCCCCGCCACCGCCCGCCGGGGCGGCCCGCCCGGCGCCTTGACGCTCGCGCTGCTGAGCCGGTGAGCCGGTGAGATGGAGAGCTACGGATGTCGACGACCACGCTGTCCGCGCCGACCGTGCCCGATCAGGACGAGCCGCCGTTCA
The DNA here is from genome assembly GCA_020849725.1 of Chloroflexota bacterium. The sequence continues at coordinate 70,421 of JADLAZ010000007.1, read as the reverse complement.
TTCCCGAGCGCGTGCTGACCCTGCTCGGTGGCGCGCTGCTCGGTGGCGCGGTGATGGCGTTGATCGCCTTTGTCGGGCTGGCGCGCTCGCGTCGCACGCGCGCCGCCGCCGACGCCGAGATCATCCGCCGGTCGCTGCAGCAGTTGGCCGACGTGGCGCGCATCGCCGCCGAGGAGGCACTGCCCACACCGAAGCCGCTCAAGCCAGCCTACCCCGACGAGCGCCTGCGCAACTTCACGCGCGGTCTCATCCTGGGGCTGCTCGGCGGCGCAGTCTATGGTCTGGCCACGGCTCGGCGCCGCGGCGCGGACGAGCGGCAGCACTGGCGCGCCTCGCTGGTGGACCTGGCCGGCGAGACGCGCGCCGCTGTGATGGACTACACGGCCTGGGGCGCCGACGACAGCGTTGATGTCGATCGCCTGACGCTGCGCGAGCACCCGGTGAGCGTGCCGTAGGGTCGGCGACCGGCTCGGTAAGCAAGGGGAGATGGCCGGACGCGCGTGTCACCCGGCCATCGCGTGGAAGGAACGGCCCTCCTGGCCACAGGGGGGGAAAGAGGGGGAGGAGGGGCGGCCTGGTCCCGACGCGCGGCGCGGGTAGGGAACGAGGAGGTTCCGGTCCGGGCCGATCTCAGCATAGCGGCCGGGTTGCGCCCGCAGCTATCCCTCCATGGTCCCGGTCGCGGCGAGCCGCGCCGTGCGCCCCTTGTGACGACTGGATTGTCGGATGGCTGAGACGCCTGCCCTCGTCGACCGCGTCGCCACCGCCATCGACCGGCGCCATCTGCTGCCGACCGGCCCGGTCGTCATCGGTTTCTCCGGTGGTCCCGACTCACTCTGCCTGCTGCACCTGCTGGCCGATCTCGCGCCCCGGCGCGGCTGGCGGCTGGTCGCAGCACACCTCGACCACGGCCTGCGGCCAGAGTCGGCGGCCGAGGTGGCGACGGTGCGGGCGCTGGCGGCGGCGCGCGGTGTGCCTCTGCACTCGGCGCGGCAGCCAGTGGGTGACACGGCCGGCGGCACTGGTGTCGAAGCGGCCGCGCGCCGGGCGCGCTACCATTTCCTGGCCGGTGTCGCCGCTGCGCATGGCGACGCGCCGGTGGCCGTCGGCCACACCGAGGACGACCAGGCCGAGACACTGCTGCTGCACCTGGCGCGCGGCGCCGGCGTTAGCGGCCTGGCGGCGATGCGCCCGGCCACGCTGCTGCCGGCAGCCATCTGGGGTGAGCCGGACGGTCGCCCGCTGCGCGTCGTCCGCCCACTGCTCGCCACCAGCCGCTCCGAAGTCGAGGCCGAAGTGGCGCGGCGCGGGCTGACGCCGCTGCGCGACCCGAGCAATGCCGACCCGCGTTTTGCCCGCAATCGCCTGCGCCATGGGTTGCTGCCGGCCTGGCAGGCGCTCGACCCTGGCATCGGCGCGCGCCTGGCGCGCGCCGCCGACCTGCTCGCCGCCGACGAGGCGGTGCTGGCAGCGCTGACCGACGTCCGATGGCCACACCTGGCGATGCTGGTTGACGAGGCTGGGCCGCCCGGCGTGGCCCTGGCCCGCGCGGCCTTCCTGGCCGAGCCGCTCGCGCTGCAGCGCCGCCTGCTGCGGCGTGCCGTCGCCGCGCTCGGTCGTCCGTTGCCGACGCTGGCCGCCATCGATGCCGCGCTGGCGGTCGCGGCCGGGCCGGCCGGCGGGCAAGCCGATCTCGTGGGCGGCGTGCGGCTGACGGTCGAGACCGACCGGCTCTGGCTCGGTGGCGTGCCTGCCCCGCCGCGTGGCCCGTGGATGACGCCGGGCGCCAGCCTGCCACTCGCGCTCGACGGCGCGACGCCGCTGCCGGGCGCGGACTGGACCATCACCTGTCACCGCCTGGCCGCTGGCGTCTGCCGCTTCCCTCTGGACGGCAGCCACGCCCATTTCGCACCGGCGCTGGCCATCGCCGCGGCTCACCTGCGCACCCGCCGGCCGGGCGACCGCGTCGCACTGCCGGGCGGCGCCGGCCACCAGAAGCTGAGCGATCTGCACATCGACCGCAAGACGCCGCGGGCCGAGCGCGCCGGCGTTCCGCTGCTGGTGGCCAGCGATACGATTGTCTGGGTCGTCGGCCACCGGACTACCGCTGCCTTCTCACCGGCCGACGGCGCGCCCGTCCTCTGTTGCCAGGTTGGGCGAGTGATGCGTGATGCGTGATGCGTTGAGGAGGGGAGCGATGCAGCCACCGGACGGCATCGAACAGATTCTGTTCGCCGAGGATGAGATCGCGGCGCGGGTAGCCGAGTTGGGCGCGCACCTGACGCGTGACTATGCTGGGCGCAATCTACTCGTCGTCGGCGTGCTGACGGGCGCGGCGCTGTTTGTCTGCGACCTCGTGCGGCGGGTGGAGCTGCCGCTGGCGCTGGACTTCATGACCGTCTCCAGTTATGGCGCCAGCACCCGCACCAGCGGCGTCGTGCGCATCCTCAAGGACCTGGAAGCGCCGCTGGACGGCAAGGATGTGCTGCTGGTCGAGGATATCGTCGATACCGGCCTGACGCTGGCCTACTTGCTCGACACGCTGCGCAGCCGCGGCCCGGCCAGCCTGCGCTCGTGCGCCTTCCTCGACAAGCCGGCCCGCCGGCTGCGCGCCGTCAGCGTCGATTATGTCGGCTTCACGATCCCCAACCATTTCGTCGTCGGCTATGGATTGGACTTCAATCAGCTTCACCGCAACCTGCCCTTCGTCGGCATATTCCGGCCGCCTGCCGATGCCGCGTCCGAGGGAGTGTCTCCGCCCGCCGGCACGGCTGATCACGACGCATAGGTGGCGTGCGGCGTGGCTCTGTGGCGCGCTGCGGAACCAGTGGCCTGATCCTGGCGTATCACCAGTGCCGGCGGCCAACCTACGCCACCGCCGCGCCGGGCAGGCACAAGCGGTCATCTGGTATACTCGCTGCGAGTGTCCACGGGGCGGCGTCGCTCGCGGGTCGGCCTCGCACACGCTGGCGCGAAACCCAACCCACCGGGCGGGACCGTGTTCTCGTCCCCAGCGGAGGTCGATGGAGGGTCGGTATGGCCGACAATAAGTGGCTACGGAATAGCTTTGTCTATCTTATCATCTTCGTCGCGGTGATCGCGCTGTGGTTCACGATCGTGAACCCGCCGTCGTCCGAGGCGCAGATGACGCTCAATCAACTGGTGGCCAAGACCAAGGTCGGCGAGATCGCCAAGATCACCAGCACCGAGGGCAGCAACCGCATGTCGGTGCAGGTGCGCGGCGAGCAGCGAGAGCAGGTTGTGACCCGCCCCGACGGTGTGACGATCGTCGATCTGATGAACGAGGCCGGCATCCCGGCCAGCGAATGGCCGGCGCTGGAGACGCGCCCCGCCAGTCAGTGGGGCAGTTGGATCAGCACGCTCAGCTTCATTCTGCCGACGCTGTTCCTGATCGGCATCTTTATCTTCATGATGCGCCAGGCGCAGGGGTCGAACAACCAGGCGATGTCGTTCGGCAAGAGCCGGGCGCGCATGTTCACCGGCAACAAGCCGACCGTCACCTTTGCCGATGTCGCTGGCGTCGAAGAGGCCAAAACGGAGCTGGCCGAGGTCGTCGAGTTTCTGAAGTATCCCGATAAGTTCGCGGCGCTCGGGGCGCGCATCCCCAAAGGCTGTCTGCTGGTCGGCCCGCCAGGCACCGGCAAAACGCTCCTGTCGCGCGCGGTCGCCGGCGAGGCCGGTGTGCCGTTCTTCAGCATCTCCGGTTCCGAGTTCGTCGAGATGTTCGTCGGCGTCGGCGCCAGCCGCGTGCGTGACCTGTTCGACCAGGCCAAGCGCAACGCGCCGTGCATCGTCTTCATCGACGAGATCGACGCCGTCGGCCGCCAGCGCGGCGCCGGCCTGGGCGGCTCGCACGACGAGCGCGAGCAGACGCTCAACCAGATCCTGGTTGAGATGGACGGTTTCGATGGCAACACCAACGTCATCGTTATCGCCGCGACGAACCGGCCGGATGTGCTCGACCCGGCGCTGTTGCGCCCCGGCCGCTTCGACCGCCAGGTCGTCCTGGACCGGCCCGACATCAAGGGACGGCAGGCGATCCTGGAGGTCCACAGCCGCGGCAAGCCGCTTGACGAGACGATCGCGCTGGCCGACCTGGCCAAGCAGACGCCCGGCTTCTCTGGCGCTGACCTCGAGAACCTGATCAATGAGGCTGCCATCCAGGCTGCCCGCCGCAACCGCAAGACGATCGGCAAGGACGAGATCGCCGAGGCGATCGACCGGGTCATCGCGGGGCCGCAGCGGCGCAGCCGGGTCATCAGCGACCGCGAGCGGATCATGACCGCCTATCACGAGGCCGGTCACGCGCTGGTGGCGCGGATGCTGCCGCACTCGGACCCGGTGCATAAGGTGTCGATCATCGCCCGCGGCATGATGGGCGGCTACACGCGCGTGCTGCCGGACGAGGACCGCCTGTTCTGGACGCGCAGCCAGTTCAAGGACATGCTGGCCTACGCGCTGGGTGGCTACGTCGCCGAGAAGCTCGTCTTCAACGAACTGAGCACGGGCGCCGGCAACGACATCGAGCGCGCCAGCAACGTCGCCCGGCGCATGGTGACCGAGTTCGGCATGAGCGACGAGTTGGGACCGCTGGCCCTCGGCAAGAAGGAAGAGCTGGTCTTCCTGGGTCGCGAGATCAGCGAGCAGCGCAACTACTCCGACGAGGTCGCCTACAAGATCGACCAGGAGATCCGCCGGCTCATCGACGAAGCGTACGATCGCGCCGAGGCGGTGCTCAACCTGCACATGGACAAGCTCAAGAGCATCGCCGATCTCCTGATCGAGCGCGAGACGATCGACTCGGATGAGATGGAGGCGCTGTTCACCACCCCGCGGCCGACACCGGAGCTGTACGGGCCGCCGTACACCGACGTGCCGGTGACGCAGGCGGCGCGCAGCATCACGCCCGATGCTAACCCGACGATCGAGTCACCGCCGGCCGCGCCCTCGCCGCCACGCTTGCATCCCGGGCCGCAGCCGGCCTGAGCCGGCCGGCACATCCGATAGCTGCTCCTTGCGAGGTCGCCCACGGGCGGCCTCGTGGCATGTCTGCCGGCCGAATTTGACCACTCCGGCGCGTTCGATCGGGCATGAAGTGGCCGTTTGGCCAACTTCGATCGTGGCCGATCGCGCGATCCGAAGTGGCGACGGGCGGCCTACGGTGGGGATGGGCGGTGTCGCCCGGGCAGTCGCTGCTGCATAACGATGAGCGGCCAGGGAGCGCGACGATGAACACAGCGCGCGGGGGGCTGGGGTACGCGGTGCTGGTGGCCGGGGCCATGCTCGTCTGGACCTGGTGGTCAGCCGTGGCTGGCCCACCGGTGCTCGGCTCTGGGATGCTGGTCGCGACGACGCGACCCGTGGCGGGCATCAGCGAGGTGGTGCTGGCGGGTGGCGGCACGCTGCTGGTCGAGCAGGGGCCTGCCGAGATGCTGACCATCGAGGCCGAGGAGACGATCCTGCCCTACCTCAAGGCCGACATCGACGGCCCGCGGCTGGCGCTGTACGAGGAGCACCGCGCCGGCCGCCTCCAGCCGACCCGACCGGTCACCTATCGGCTGACGGTGCGCACCCTCAGCGCGCTGAACCTGTCCGGCAGCGGCTCGGCCGTGGCGAGCGCCATCGCCACCGACCGCTTGACCGTGTCGCTGACCGGCGCTGGCAACCTGCGACTGGTCGGCCTGCGTGTCGGTGAGCTTGGCGCGCTGCTCAGCGGCGCCGGCTCGCTCACCGGCGCCGGCACGGCCCGCCAGCAGACGGTGACGATCACCGGCGCGGGCGACTACCTCGGCGACGCGCTGGAGGCGCAGACGGCCAGCGTGACACTGACTGGCGCCGGCGACGCGCGGGTGCGCGTCAGCGACCGGCTGGCGCTGGACGTCACCGGCCCTGGCGAGATCAGCGTCATCGGCAGCCCGATCGTCACGCGCCGGGTGACCGGGCCGCTGCGGGCTGAGTAGGGATGCGCATCCGGGCCCAATTGCTGGAGCGCCTGCCCGCGCATCACGAACGCGAACGCGGAGGAGTGGCAAGGACTTACTCAGTGAGGGTGGCAGTGATGGCGATGCGTGGCACGCCATCGCGTCGGCCAGCGACCCAGGCGCGCTCGAAGGCCGCCTCGCCGAGTGCTGCGCGAGTTGCCTGCATCGTTGTGGCGTGCCCGGGGCGCTCGACCGGCGGCAGCGGTGTGCCGAGGGCTGTCCGGAGCGCGTCGGCCGCGCCGTGCCGACCGCTCATCGCCCCGACCGGCGCCAGCATGACCGGATGGGTCGCGCTGCCGTGATCGGCATGCGTGACCCATCCTCGGACCTTGGGGTGGGCGCCGCTTAGCGCGGGCGCGGCGGCCCGCCGGGTGGCCGGCCACCGCCGAAGCCACCGCCACCGGGTGGCCGGCCGCCGGGACCGCCCGGTCGTGGGCCGCCGAAGCCGCCCGGCCGCCCACCGCCCATGCGCGGCTCCTTCGGCGGCGGCATCTCGCCGGTCAGCACCGCCCGTCGCGACAGCGAGATCTTGCCCGACGGATCGACATCGGTCACCATAACGTTGATTTCGTCGCCCAGGTTGACCTCATCTTCGACGCGCTCGACGCGCTGGTCAGACAGCTCCGAGACATGCACCAGCCCGTCCTTGCCGGGCAGGATCTGGACGAACGCGCCGTAGGGCATGATGCGCACGACCTTGCCCAGGTAGATCTCGCCGACCTCGGCCTGCTTGGTCAGTCCCTCGATCATCTGGACCGCCCGGCGCAGGCCGTCGCCTGGTGGCGCCATGACGTTGACCGTGCCGTCGTCTTCGACGTCGATCTTCGCGCCCGTCTCCTCGACGATCGCCCGGATCGTCTTGCCACCGGGGCCGATCAGTGCGCCGATCTTGTCCGGGTCGATCTTCAGCCGCTGCGTCTGCGGCGCGAACGGCGATAGCTCCGCCCGCACGCTGTCGATCGTGTCCATCATGATGCCGAGAATGTGCAGCCGGCCCTCGCGCGCCTGCGCGAATGCCTCCTCCATGATCTGGAAGGACAGCCCGGTCGTCTTGATGTCCATCTGCACGGCCGTCACGCCCGCCAGCGTGCCGGCGACCTTGAAGTCCATGTCGCCCAGCGCGTCCTCGATACCCTGGATGTCGGTCAGCACGGTGTGGCGGCCGTTGTCGCCGGTCACCAGACCCATCGCCACGCCGGCCACCGGCGCCTTGATCGGCACGCCGGCATCCATCAGCGCTAGCGTGCTGCCGCAGACGCTGCCCATTGACGTCGAGCCGTTCGACGACACCGCCTCGGAGACGACGCGGATCGTGTACGGGAACTCGCTCGCTGGCGGCACCATCCGCGCCAGCGCCCGCTCGGCCAGCGCGCCGTGGCCGATATCGCGCCGGCTGGCGCCGCGCAGCCGCTTGACCTCGCCGGTGCTGAAGGGCGGGAAGTTGTAGTGGTGGATGTAGCGCTTGCGGTTGGGGCCGCCTAGCGTGTCCAGGATCTGCTCGTCGCCCGTGGCGCCGAGCGTGGCGACGCTGACGATCTGCGTTTGGCCGCGGGTGAAGATGGCCGAGCCGTGGGCGCGCGGCAGCGGGCCGACCTCGCACCAGATCGGGCGAATATCGCGCGGGCCGCGCCCGTCGGGGCGCTCGCCGCGCTCGAGGATCGCATCGCGCACCGCCTCTTTGACCAGTGCCTCGTAGATGCTGCTCACCTCGCTGGCGCGCGCGCCGATCTCGCTCGCCGGCATGCCGTCGGTGAAGTGCAGCAGCGTCTCGCCCTTCAGCGCCTCGGTCGCGTCCTGGCGGGCGGCCTTGTCGGCGTTGCTGATCGCCGCCGCCAGCCGGCCACCCAGCCAGCCGCGCACGCCCTGGCGCAGCGCCTCATCGGCCTTGGGCGCCTGGAAGGCCAGCTTGGGCTTGCCCGCCAGCCGGCGCAACTCCTCCTGCATACCCAGCACCGGCTGCCACTGCTCGAAGGCGAAGCGCACCGCATCCAGCATGACCGAGTCGGGCAACTCGTTGGCGTCGGCCTCGACCATCAGCACCGCTTCGCGCGTGCCGGCCGCCACCATGTCCAGCTCGCTCTTCTGCAACTGCTGGTGGGTCGGGTTGAGGACGAATTTGCCGTCGATGTAGCCGACGCGCACCACGCCGACCGGACCCATGAACGGCGCTGGCGACAGCATCAGCGCCGCCGACGAGCCGATGACTGACAGCAGATCGGGATCGTTCTCCTGGTCCGACGACAGCGCCGTGACGATGATCTGAATCTCGTCGCGGTAGCCCTTGGGAAAGAGCGGCCGGAGCGGGCGATCGGTCAGCCGCGCCGTCAGGATCGCGTGCTCCGATGGCCGGCCCTCGCGCCTGGGGAAGCCGCCGGGGATGCGGCCGACGGCGTACATGCGCTCTTCGTACTCGACCGTCAGCGGGAAGAAGTCGATGCCCTCGCGCACGGCGGCGATGCCGACGGTGGCCAGCACCATCGTGTCGCCGTAGCGCACGGTGACGGCGCCCTGCGCCAGCCCGGCCAGCTTGCCGGTTTCGATGGTCAGGGTGCGGCCACCCCACTCCAGGGACATGGTATGCACTGCGTCGGTCATCTGGTTCGTTCTCTCCCTTCCCTCTTGCCGCTGGCGCGTTGTCGGGTGGCAACGCGCCGCCTCTCCGTGCGGACGGCCTGTCGAGGACTGGATGCTGAACCGGAGCGGTGGGTTGCGCTCCTGCCCGGACTCCAGGCCTCGACACACCTCCTTGTCGTGTGCTGGCGACCGGCCGTGGGCGTCGGACGCCATCTACCGCGAAACCCAGGCCACGCCTGGGTTTCTGCATCCCGAACGTTACTCGTGCCGGCGATCGTGACGTTGCGGGCGCCACTCCATCACTTGCGCAGCCCGAGCCGGGTAATCGTGCTGCGGTAGCGCGCGATGTCCTTGCGCTGCAAGTAGGCGAGCAGCCGCCGACGCTGACCGACCATCTTCAGCAAACCGCGCCGCGAGTGATGGTCGTGGCTGTGGATCTTCAGATGTTCGATCAGGTGATTGATGCGCTCGGTCAGCAGCGCCACCTGCACCTCGGGCGAGCCGGTATCGCCCTCGTGCACCGCGAAGCTCTCGATGATGCTCGTCTTGGGAGCGCCTGCCAGCGCCATGAACGCTCTTCCTCCTCAGAATCAATCAACGCCGGTCGACGCTGAAGCGCACGACGCCGCTGCGAGTGTACCATGCGCCTCTGATGGAGGCAAACATGGCGAACCGAGAGCCGGAGAGGCGCTCGCCCCGCCCTCGCCCAGCGGAGCCGGGCGCATCGCGGGCAGACCGTCGCGTGCGGCGGTTGTGGGCAGGCGACGTGTCCCAGCCGGTACGATGTGCGAGAAGACCCACGGGATGGCGCTGCTGGAGGCGCCCACCGGTCGCCTTTCGGAGAGGGTGTGCCAATGACCACTGCCGACGTTGCCGCCGGCCAGACCGACCTCCTCGCTGCCGGAGACTCAGCCCCAGACGCCATCATCACGACGGCTGACGGTCGTCGCCTGGCCCTCAGCATCCTGTGGCAGGACCGGCCGCTCGTGCTGACCTTCCTGCGCCATCTCGGCTGCATCTTTTGCCGTGAGGCCGTAGCCAGACTGGTCGCTCTCCAACCGTCGCTCACCGCCGCCGGCGCCGATGTTGCCGTCGTCGCTCCCGCCACGCCCGTTCAGGTGGCTGCCTTCTGCGGCCCGCGCGCCCCCGGCCTGCACTGCCTGGCTGAGCCGAGCGGAGATCTGCAGCGGGCGTTCAGTATCGGGCGCATCACGCCGGCCATGCTGGTGAAACGGGCGGCGATCGCGGCCGGAATGCGGGCGTTGCTGGCCGGCCATGTCCAGGGTCGGACGGTCGGTGATGTCGGCTGGGTGCCTGCGGCGTTCGTCATCGGCCGGGATGGCCGCATCGCCTACGCCCATTACGCGCGTCACCCCGGCGACCACGCTCCCGATGCCGACCTGCTCGCCGCAGTCGCCCGCCTCACCACCGATCGATAGTCGCTGCCACTCGTGGTGGCCGCCACCTGCCGATCGCCAGCACATTGCCGTGTACGGACAGCGCGGCAGCAGGGTATACTGCGCTGGGTCAGAGGCGGTGTGGCAGGGGAGCGAGGGATGGCCGGCGAGTCGCAGTCGCTCTATCGGAAATACCGACCGCGCTCGTTCGACGAGGACGAGTTGGTCGGCCAGGAGGCGGTCGCGCGCACGCTGCGCAACGCCATCCAGAGCGGCCGCGTTGCCCACGCCTACTTGTTCACCGGCCCGCGCGGCACCGGCAAAACCAGCACCGCCCGCTTGCTGGCCAAAGCCGTCAACTGCCAGCACGCGGACCCGACGCGGCGGCCGTGCAACGACTGCGCTGCCTGCCGCGCTATCGGGCTGGCCGAGAACCGCTCGATGGACATTATCGAGATCGACGCCGCCTCCAACCGCGGTATCGACGACATCCGCGAGTTGCGGGACCGGATTGCCTTCGCCCCCAGTGAGCTGACGACCAAGTTCTACATCATCGATGAGGTCCACCAGCTCTCCGAGGCGGCTGCCAATGCGCTGCTGAAGACACTGGAGGAGCCGCCACCGCACGCCAAGTTCGTTCTGGCGACGACCGACCCGCAAAAGATGCTGGAGACGATCGTCAGCCGCTGCCAGGTCTTTCGCTTCCGGCGCATCCCACTCGAGCGCATGGTTGCCCGCCTCCGCTTCGTCTGCCAGGCCGAGGAGCTGGAGGCGGACGACGAGGCACTGGCGCTGCTGGCGCGGCAGGCGACCGGCAGCCTGCGCGATGCGCTCGGCCTGCTCGACACCATGATCGCCTATGGCGACGCGCGCATCACCGTCGCGCTGGTGCAGCAGGCGCTCGGCATCCACGGTGACGAGCGCATCGTGGCGCTGGTCGACGCCGCGCTCGCAGGCGATCTGCCGGCGGCGCTGACGACCGTCGGCACGGCTGTGGATGACGGCCTGGAGCCGCGCCTGCTCACGCAGCAGACGGTCGAGTACCTGCGCGAGGTGCTGCTGCGCCTGGCCGGCGGCAGCAGCCCGACTGCCGGCCTCGCCCCGACGCGCGAGGCCGCTCAGGCGCGGCAGGCCGAGCAGACGACGCTGCCGGTCGTGGCCGACCTGATCCAGCGCCTCAGCGCCATCGACTACGCGCTGGAGCGCGGCGCCTACGGTACGCTGCCGCTGGAGCTGGCGCTGGTGGAGGCCGGGTTGCGCCGCGAGGCCGCTGCCGCCGCCCCCGTCCCACCGCCCCGCCGCGATACTCCCGCCGCCTCCGAGTTGGACTCGCCGCGCCGGGAGCCGGCCGCCCCTGCCCGCCCCCGCCCCACCGCCCCGCCTCCGCCCGCCACCCTACCCCCGTCCGAACCACCCTGGCTGGCCGAGGCCACTGCTCCACCACCCGCCCCCCCTTCAGCCGAGGCGCCCTCCCAGCCCTCATCACTCATCACGCCTGACGCGCTGGCCGAGTTCTGGCAGCGCGTCGTGCGCGACCTGGGCGCGCACCACAAGAAGGCCCACGCCCTGCTGCGCAACGCCGACCCACTGCTGGCTGACGGTGACACGCTGGTGCTGGTTGCTGCCTACGAGTTCCACTACAAGCAGATCAACCAGGACGAGCTCCGCGGCGCGATCGAGAGTGCGATGGCGCGGGCCGGCGGCGCCCTGGTCCGGCTGCGCTGCATCCTCGCCAGCGAAGCCGAGGCGTACCGGTCGACCATGGCGGCGCTCGCCACCAGCCCGACCGCGAGCGCCACCGACGCTAACGCTGGCCCGGTGGCGCCGCCACGGGCCGAGGACAGCGCGCCTGACGACGGCGTCGATACCGAGGCCGCCGACCGGGCGCGGGCGCAGGCAGTGATGAACATCTTCGGCGCCCGACTGGTCGGGCCGGACTGAGCGATCTCGTCGCCCAGCACCGGCCGTCACATCGCAGCGTGGCCGGGAGCCGGCAGACTGAGGGGACCGGGCAACACGGCGCGGGATGCTGGGTCGCCGGCGGGCGAAGCAGGCGGGGAGATGAGGGCCATGGCAATGCAACCGAATCTGCGGCTGCTGCAGGAGATGCAGAGCCGCATGCTGAAGGTTCAGGAGCAGTTGGGAGAGGAGATCGTCACCGGCTCGGCCGGCGGCGGCGCCGTCACCTGTCAGGTCAGCGGCCTGCAGGAGGTGAAGGCGATCTCGATCGCGCCTGAGGCGGTCGATCCGGACGACCTGGGCATGTTGGAAGAGCTGGTGCTGTTGGCCATCGCCGACGGCATGGCCCGAGCCAAGGACCTGGCCGCGCAGCGCATGAGCGCCGTGACCGGCGGCATCCGCATCCCCGGCCTCATGTAGCGCGGCCGGCCGGATCTCAGAACCCGTAGGCCCAGAAGACGGCCGTCGTCACGGCGATGGCGGTGACGGCGCCGGTGACCACCTGGCGCACGGTATGCCGGCCGAGCATGACGCGCGACCAGCCGACCAGCGCGACCAGCAGGAAGCCCAGCAGCGCGTTCCGGCCGAAGAGGACCATCATCACCGTGGCCAGCCCGGCCAGCCCGCCGGTGTGGATGCTCACCTTCGACCCGATGAAATTGATGCCCATCGCGATCAGACCGGCAGCGAACAGCGCCACCAGCGTCGCCTTCAACTCCAGCGGCGCATCGAGCAGGTAGACGGCGAAGCCGTAGAGCGTCGTGCAGATGGCGCCGACGATGTAGAGCACGTGGCGTTGCTCGCGCACCGATACCTGCGTATCGGCGTAGACACCGGCGCGAACGCGCCGGTAGATGATCATCAGCAGCGGGATGACGACGATCACCGCGGCCAGCGCCGTCCACGCGAGCGCCGCCAGCCACGACCCGGTGCCGGAATAGGTCACCAGCGCCAGCACCGGCAGCAAGAGCCAGGTTGGGTTCAGAATGTGCGTCAGCAGGTAGGCGAGCCGATAGGCGCGGGTGCCCGGGCGCAGGCGGGGGCGTGGCGGCTCCTGGGCCGTCACCGGTCGCGCTACCCGGCGGGTGGGCGGGCGCAGCCGGCTCCGCAGCGCCACGAATGGCCGCGCCAGCGTGGCGCGGCTGGGGCGCCGCCGGCGGGCGCCGCGCAACAGCGGCCCGAGGCGGCGGCGTGGCAGCCGGGGTCGGTAGCGAGACAGCGAAGGCATGGTCAGGCCTCCCCGCGAGCGACCGAGCGCAGGGTGCGGCTCGGTGCGAAGGCGGCGGCTAGGTCACGCAGGTGAGCCGTGTGTGGCTCCAGCGCCGTCAGTGGCCGGCCGTCGGTATCGGATAGCGCAGCCGCCGACCAGGATTGGCGCAGCGCGCCGTAGATCTGGCTGAAGGTATCGAGTGTGGCCTGCAACGCGCCCTCGGCCTCGGCCACGAGGGGATCGGCGCCGTCAGTGCCGGCCGGCCGAATGCCACCCGGCTGGCTCTCGCCCAACTCATAGGCTTGCAGCCCAATGCAGAGATCGTAGACCGCGCGCAGGGCCGCGTCCGCCAGGGGCAGATCGGCCCGCAGCGCCGCCCGCTGCGCCGGCTGGGGCAGCGTCTCGGCCAACGCCTCGAGCTGGCGATGGTAGCCGGCGACGTGAATGCAGCCGTCGCGCAGCCGGCCCGGCCGCAACCGATCCAGGTCGGGCCGATAGCCCACACCCGGCGCGGCCATCTGGCGGCGCTTGACGACGGCCACCGCCAGCGCACCGCCCAGCAGCGCCACCGACACCAGCGACCCCAGCACCATGTCGCCCCGCGCCAGCAACGCGACCAGCGCGAGCGCCGCCAGTCCGATCAGGCCGAAGATCGCCATCATCGTGTTGCGGGACCAGGGCATCGCACTGCCAGTCGCTTCCCTGACTCATCGACCCGCATCGACCCGCGGTCGACTGCCACATAGTGTACGCGAACCGGTCTGGCCTGGCTGCATCGGCCGCGCCGCTGGCAGGCGCCGCCATCGGGACGCTGACCGCCAAGTCCCCCCACTCCGCAACTCAAAACGACAAGATGCTACACTCATGGCGGGGTACGATGGTCGCTGTTGCCCGTGGCGCGGTGACCACGATGAAGGCACGTGGCATGAGTTGGCCGGAGCCGATGACGGTGCGGGACGTGGCGCGGGCGCTCGGCGTCTCCCGCTTCACCGTCTACGATCTGATCAAGCGTGGGGAGTTGCCGGCCTACCGGGTCGGCAACCGGCTGCGCATTGAGCGGACGGCACTGGCCGCCTTCAAGCAGGCCGGTGCGCCGACGGCCGGCGCGGCTGGGGCAGCGCGTGACCCGGCCGCGCCGGCCGAGGGCGAAGCGTTGCAGGTCGCGGGCGAAACCGGGCCGGCGCGCTGGCTGCGCCTGGACGACCTGCGCGTGTTCAGCCCGACGGCGGTGACGGCGACGCGCCTGGGAGCGCACAGCTTCACCCAGCACCGCTACCGGGGCGCGCTGCTGCACGAGGTACTGATCAGCACGGGGCTGGCGCGGCCGGTGACGGCCTGGCGAGCCGCACTCAGCCACTATGTGCTGGCCACCGGCCGCGACGGCCACGCGGTCGTCATCGCGCTGGGCGAGATCGACCCGGCTTACGGCAACGTGCCGGCGTTGATCGCCTGGGAGCGCGACGGCTCGCCGCTGGCCGATGGCGAGGGGCCGCTGCTGCTGGTGGTGCCGTCGGACCACCGCGGCGGCCGCTACGTGCGTCAGTTGGTACAGTTGTTGGTGCGCGACGGCATCGAGCCGTGAGCCGCGCCCCGGCGGAGTTGGCGCGGTCGGCGGGTCACCACGCTCGTCGCACCTGGCCTGACAAGAGAGGAATACGATGACCGACACTGTGAAGCGGGTCACGAAGACCGACCGCGAGTGGGCTGCGCAGTTGACACCCGAGCAGTATGCTGTCTGCCGGCAGCACGGGACTGAGCGCCCCTTCACCGGCGCCTATGTCCATACCAAAGAGGCTGGCGTCTACCGCTGCGTCGGCTGCGGCGCGGCGCTGTTCGATTCGGCCACCAAGTTCGACTCGGGCACGGGCTGGCCGAGCTTCTGGGCGCCGGCCGCCGGCGACAGCGTCGCCACCGACGACGATACCAGTTGGGGCATGCGCCGCACGGAAGCGCTCTGCCGCACCTGCGGCGCCCACCTCGGCCACGTCTTCGATGACGGCCCGGCCCCGACCGGCCTGCGCTACTGCATCAACTCGGTGGCACTGACGCTGGACAAACGGACCACTGACACCTGAGCTGCTGAGATCGCCGCCCTGACCACGGGCAGTCGTCGATGGCCCGTCCGCCGTCAGGCCGGCAGCGCGGCCAGCACGGCCTGACAGGCCGCCTCACAGCGTCGGCACGCCTCGGCGCAGAGGCGGCAGTGGGTCATGTGGGTGTGGGCCGCGTGTCGCTCGCATTCCTCACTGCACAGGTGACACGAGAGCGCGCACGCCTCAACGACTGCCCGCGCCAGCGCCGGCTGCTCCTGGCGTGACAGCAGCCGGCCGGTGGTGACGCACATGTCGGAGCAGTGCAAGTTGAGGCGAATGCAGCGCGCCAGAGCGTCGAGCCGCTGCGGCTCGCGCTCACCGAGACAGGCATCGGCGCAGGTCGTGCAGGCCTGTGCCGTATCGAATAGCGCCGTCACCGCGGCGGCCAGTATCTCGACCGAGACACCCGGTACGCGGCTGGGGCTGGCGGTCAACATCTGCTGGGCGTAGCTCATCGTCGGCTCCTCTCGTCGTCGGCTCGCCATGGGGCGCTCTACAGCATCCATCGGCTCGGGGTCTTCTCGCTGTTGTGACAGGGGCGAATCATCAGCGAAACATATCGGCACGACGCCTGCGACACTGGTGGGTTCGACGTCGATGCAGGCAAAGCAATGCTATAATTCCCAACAACACCCTACAATTGACCTGGACACGACGTTGACGTCTGCGTCGGCCTTCGCCAGGATGCCCGCGTCGGGCTTGTCCCGACACGATCGCAAGCGACGTGCCACCGTGCTGCCGCACGCCGGAGGGAGATCATGGACCAGCGTCAAGAAGGCTCGACCCACCCCGTCCCTCACACCGTCCAGGAGCGCCTTCCGACATGGACGATCCAGATCGATGGGCTGGTCCTGCGTCCCCTGGCGCTGGACATTGCCGGTCTGGCGTCGCTGCCGCGGGTCGAGACCGGCGAGCCGGTCAGTTGTCACGAGCACGAGCGTGGACCCGACCCGCGCTGGCAGGGCATCGCGCTGGCTGATGTGCTCGCACTGGCCGGGCCATTGCCGGCCGCTCGCTACGTGCGTGTCTCGGCCGGCGGCTACGCGCTGCCGGTCCCGCTCGACGCTATCGCCGGGGCCGTGCTCTGCGACGCCGTGGACGGCGCGCCGCTGCCCATGGAGCGCGGGGCGCCCTGGCGGCTGCTCCTACCCGACGCCGGCTGCTGGACAAGCGTCAAGTGGGTGCGCCGGCTGGAGGTGACGGCCGAGCCGGGTGTCGACAGCGCCGGACGAGCGGCCGAGGCACGTCAGGCGAGTCGACGTCAATAGCGCGTTTGGGCATACTGATCGACGCAATTCCCACCGATACCCAACAAATCACAACGATCAGAATGAAAACCACGTTGACGCCACGGAGGCCGGCTGGCAAGGTGTGGCGGTGACCGCGGGCCTGTTGGGCTTCATTTTGGGGGGTATCGGTGACACGAATCATGCGTCATCTTGTAGTTCTGATGGTAGTGGGTGCGCTGCTGGCCGCCTGCGGTGGTGCGGCCAGTCCGACCGTCGCCCCGACCAAGCCCGCCGCAGCGGCAACGACAGCACCCACGACCGCCCCGGCGGCGACGACGGCTCCGGCGGCGGCAGCGACTGCCGCGCCGACCGCAGCGGCCACCGCCAAGCCCGCCGGCACGGCCGCTGCCAGCCCGGCCGCGTCGCCCGCTGCCGTGGGAACGCCCGCCGCCGCCGCCGCGCCCAAGATCACCGGCGCCCTGACCGTCTTCACCGCCGCGTCGCTGACCGAGGCGTTCACCGAGATGGGCAAGACGATCGAGGCGGCCAACGCCGGCACGAAGGTGACCTTCAATTTCGCCGGCTCGCAGGCGCTGCGCACCCAGTTGCGCGAGGGAGCGAAAGCCGATGTCTTCGCCTCGGCTGACGAGCCGAACATGCAGGGCGCCCAGCAGGACGGCGCCCTCAGCGGCGACCCCCGCATCTTCGTCCAGAACGAGCTGGTCGTCATCGTCTCACAGGCGGCGTCCAGCAACATCACCACGCTGAAGGACCTCTCGAAGCCAGGCAGCAAGCTGGTCATCGCGCAGGAGGCGGTGCCGGTTGGCAACTATACCCGGCAGGCGCTAGTCAAGCTGAGCGCCGACCCGGCCTTTGGCGCCGACTTCGCCCAGCAGACGCAGGCCAATGTCGTCTCGCAGGAGTCGAACGTCCGGCAGATCGTCACCAAGGTCCAACTCGGCGAGGCCGACGCCGGCGTCGTCTACTCCTCTGACGTGACCCCGGCGGTGAAGCCGCACGTCAAGGTGATCGGGATTCCTGACCAGTTCAACGTCATCGCCAAGTACCCAATCGCGATGGTCAAGGGCGCAGCCAACGCGGACGGGGCCAAGGCGTTCATCGACTTCGTGCTGTCGCCGGCCGGGCAGGCGACCTTGCAGCGCTGGGGCTTCATCCCGGTCGGGCCGACCGGGTCGGCCGCCAGCGCCGGGGCGACCTCGGTGCAACTCACCGGCCTGGTCGAGCAGGGCGGACCACTCACCGTCGCCGCCGTCCAGCAGTTGCCGGCCGAGACAGTTCAGGCGACCTTCCTGTCCGGGCAGGGCCAGCAGCAGCACACCTACAAGGGTGCGCGGCTGCACGCCATCCTCGCCCAGGCCAAGCTGAAGGAGAATCCGAAGTTCAAGAACGACAAGCTGCGCAAGTACGTCGTCATCACAGCCAACGACGGCTATGAATCCGTCATCGCCTGGGGCGAGATCGACCCCGAGTACGCCAATGCGCCGATCCTGCTGGCCTATGAGGAGGATGGCAAGCCGCTGGGCGGCGCCGGCGGGCCGCTGCGCCTGGTCGTGCCGATCGACCAGCGCGGCGGGCGCTATGTCAGCGGCATCACGAAGATCGAGGTCCGTGACCCCGACAGCCCGGTTCGGAACTGACGGCTTGTGTCCGCCATGGGTCGTCAGGCGTTCATCAACGGTGACGCGGTGGGCCAGGTGTCGGCGGCCCTCGTCACGGCGGCGGTCGACTGTGACCGGGCCGCCTCAGGCGGTCACGGGGAGTGAGGGTGGCTGAGCGCAGCTTTCCGGCGCCGATGGGCCGGCAGGCACGTGGCGTCGACCGGACGGAGCGGCCGGAGGCGCCCGCTGGCTGGCTGGTCGTGCCGGGCAGCCTGCTGGTCGCCTTCATCGTCGTGCCATTGCTGGTGCTCGTCGGGCGGGCGGTGACCTCGCCGGGCTTCTGGGGGGCGCTGAACGCGCCGGCCATCCTGCAGGCACTGTGGGTGACGGCCGCCAGCACGTTCCTGACGCTGCTGGTGGTGGTGGCGCTGGGCACGCCACTGGCGTATCTGCTGGCGCGACGGCGCTTTCGCGGCAAGTGGCTGGTCGATCTGGTCGTCGACCTGCCGCTGGTGCTGCCGCCGGTCGTCGCCGGGGTGGCGCTGCTGATGGCCTTCGGCCGGCGCGGCCTGTTCGGCCCGTCGCTGCAGGTGCTGGGCATCGAATTGCCGTTCACGCTGGCGGCGGTGGTGCTGGCCCAGATCTTCGTCGCCAGCCCCTTCTATGTCCGCAGCGCCCGCGTCGGCTTCGCCGGCATCGAGCCGGCCGTGGAGGAGGCGGCCGCGATCGATGGGGCGTCGCCGTGGCAGACCTTCCGCTGGGTGACGCTGCCACTGGCGGCGCCGGGCGTGGCCGGCGGGGCCGTGCTGTGCTTCGGCCGGGCACTGTCGGAGTTCGGCGCGACGCTGATGTTCGCCGGCAACTTCATGGGCACGACCCAGACGATGTCGCTGGCGATCATGCAGGCGATGGAGAGTGACCTGACGGCGGCGCTGGTGCTGTCGGTGCTGCTGGTGATCCTGTCGGGATTGGTGCTGCTGGGGGGGCGGCTGCTGGCGCACGCCCGGCTGGGCGACTGATGGCGGCGGGCGGCGATGAGCGCGCACCGATCGCCACCCAACCGGGCCCATCCGACGCCGCGATTGGCGCTTCAAACGCGAGGGGGCACGCACGCGCATGATCGATCTGTTGTACCTCATGCTCGCGGCGGGCGGCCGATGAGCGCGCCGCTGTTGCCCGAACCGATTGACTGGGCGGCGCGCTGGCGGGCGATCATGGATGCGCGCCGCAGCCAGCGTGCCCCGCGCGAGCGTGTCCCCGCCGGCGGCGACCATTGGGCGCGCCGCGCCGACCGGCTAGCATCCTACAGCGAGCGGTTGCCCGACGATGACCCGCTCCTGGGCCGCCTGCGCGCGACCATCCGCCCCACGGACACCATCATCGACGTCGGCGCGGGCGCGGGGCGCTACGCGCTGCCACTCGCCTACCTGGCGCGCCAGGTGATCGCCGTCGAGCCGTCGCCAGCGCTGCGTGAGCGGCTGGCGGCGCGGCTCAGTGCCGAGAGTGTGACGAACGTCGAGATCGTCCCGACCGACTGGGAGGCGGCCGATGTCGCGCCGGCAGAGGTCGTGCTGTGCAGCCACGTCGTGTATGCGGTTGAGGAGATCGTCCCGTTCGTTCACAAACTCGACGACCTGACCCGGCGGACGTGCCTGGTCGCGCTGCGGATTGGCCAACAGCCGGGTGCGGCGGCACTGTGGGCCGCGCTCTACGGCGTGCCGCGCGCCCCACAGCCAGCCTTCCTCGATCTGTACAACGTCCTGGCCAGCATCGGGATCGTCGGGGAGGTGCAGATCATTCCCTCCGGTGGTTTCCGCTACGCCGACCTCGACGAAGCGACGGCCGAGGTGCGCGAGCGGATGCACCTGCCACCGGACAACTCGACCGATGACGCGCTGCGGGCACGACTGCGCGAGCAGCTCGTGCGTGACGCCAGCGGGTGGTTGACCTGGCCCGAGCCGGTCCAGGGGAACGCGATTATCAGTTGGACCAGGGCGTAGGCAAGGAGCGCGGCGCATGCAGCCCGTCACGTTTACCCCGATCGGCATCATCCGCTCGCCGTATACCGACATCGCCGGTATGCCGGTCCAGGTGGCCGGCGCGGCGGGCGTTGCCGCCGCGATCGAGCTCGACCCGGCCTACGCTGCCGGCCTGCGCGACATCGCCGGCTTCTCGCACTTGATCTTGCTCTACCATCTGCACCTGGTGCGGGCGCCGGCGCTGGAGGTGGTGTCCTTCCTGGACACCGTCTCTCACGGCATCTTTGCCACCCGCTCGCCGGCGCGGCCCAATCCAATCGGCCTATCGGTCGTGCGCCTGCTGGCGGTCGCCGGGACACGCCTGGCGATCGACGGCGTCGATGTGGTCGACGGCACGCCGCTGCTTGACCTCAAGCCGTACGTGCCGACCTTCGACGCCATCGCGACGGACCGGATCGGCTGGTACGCCGGCAAGGTCGAGCGCGTCGCCGAGGTCCGGGCCGACGATCGATTCCGCTGACGCGCGTCAGGCGTCGCTGGCGGCTGGGCTGGTCGCCGGTGCGGGCGGCGCCTCCTGGCCGGCCATGATGTCGGCGGGGATGGTCAGGAACAGCAGCGCCGCGATCAGCGGCAGCACGCTGGCGAGCGACAACGCCGCCGTCAGCCCGATGCGCCCGGCCAGTTGACCGATCAGGAAGGCGCCGAAGCCCCCGGCCGAGAAGGTGAAGCCCAGGATCAGGCCGGAGGCCATGCCGATCTTGCCCGGCATCAGCCGCTGGGCCGTCACCAGCGCCAGCGGGAAGGGCGCGTCGGCGACGATGCCGGCCAGCACCGCCGTCACCGCCACCACCAGCGGCGGCGCGGTCGCCGACTGCACGAACAGGAGCATCAGCGGCCCGAGCGCGAACAGGCAGATCAGCATCACCCGCCGCCGGCCGAGCCGGTCGGCCAGCACGCCGCCCAGGAAGGTGCCCACGACGGCCGACGACAGCAGCAGCGTCAGAATGATGCTGTAGAAGGCCGGGCCATAGCCCAGTTGCTGGAACCAGACGGTCAGAAAGACGGTCAGCGCCGCGTAGCCGGAACTGCGGATCATCAGCGCCGCCACGATGCGCGCCAGCGCGCCCAGGTCGCCGCTGCGGCGCGCGACACTGGCGGCGACGGCCGGCCGCATCCGCATCAGCCGCTCGACGACGCGCATCTCGACTAGCAGCCAGAGGCCGATGGCCAGGCCCGGCAGCGCCAGCAGCGCCGTCGCCTGCTTGCCGAGCAGCCCCATGACGGTCGCCCCGACGATCGGCCCCAGCGCCACACCGGCCGTGCCGCCGAGCGTGTAGAGCGACATGGCCGTGTTGCGCTGGCGCGGCGCGATTACCAGCGAGGCGTTCATCGCGCCCATCGGATGATAGGCGCCGGAGCCGAGGCCGGCCAGCGCCGCCAGCGCCAGCAGCGTGCCGAACTCACCGGCCCAGCCCAGTGCGGCGAAGGCAGCCGCCATCCACAGCACCGCCAGCCCACTCAGCCAGCGCGTGCCGACGCGGTCGGCCAGCCAGCCGAAGACCGGCTGGGTCAGGCTGAGCGCGGTCTGGTAGACCGCCGCCAACAGCCCGATCTGGGCCACACTCAGGCTGAGCGAGGCCACCAGCAGTGGGTACAGCGCCGGCATCAGGCCGCTGAAGTGGTCGACGGCGAAGTGGCCGCTCATCACCGTCCACAGCGACCGATTGCGCGTCAGCGGCGGCGCGTCCACCTGAGCCTCCCCGGGCGTCCCATTCGCGCCCACCGCATGATACCAGGAGGCCAGGAGGCCAGGAGGCCAGGAGGCTGAGAAGGCGAGGGAGAGGTGGTCAGCAGCCATCTGTTCCCTCTCTCTGGAAGAAAGTTAGGATGATGGCCTTTCCCTAACACCCAACACCTAACACCTAACACCTAACACCTAACACCTAACACCCAACACCCAGCCTTGGTAGAATCACGGGCATGACGACCGCACCGCTGGCTGACCGACCCACGCCTGACTACCGCTCGCTGCCGAGCGTCGACGAACTGTTGCGCCGGCCGGCGTTGCGGGCGGGCCTGGTGCGGCTGGCGCCGGCGGTGGCGACCGACCTGGCGCAGGCGGCCATTGCCGGCGAGCGGGCGCGGCTGGCAGCCGAGGGCGGCGCGGCCGACGGCGGCGCGCTGGAGCGTCAGGTGTTGGCGTCGGCCGACGACTTGCTGCGGCCGGCGCTGGATCGGGTCATCAACGCCACCGGCGTCATCATCCAGACGAACCTGGGGCGGGCGCCGGTGTCGGCAGCGACGGCGGCGGCGATGGCCGAGGCCGCCAGCCAGTACACGCCGCTGGAGTTCGACCTGGCGACCGGCCGGCGCGGCGACCGCATGGCGGCGGTCGTGCGGCTGCTGCGGCGGCTGACCGGCGCCGAGGACGCGCTCGTCGTCAACAACAACGCCGCCGCGACGCTGCTGATGCTGACGGCGCTGGCTGCCAACGGCGAGACGATCGTCTCGCGTGGCGAGGCGGTCGAGATCGGCGGCGGCTTCCGGATCCCTGATGTCATGGCCCAGTCCGGCACGCGCCTGGTCGAGGTCGGCACGACCAACCGGACCCACCTGGCCGACTACGAGCGGGCGATCGGGCCGGCGACGGCGGCGCTGCTCAAGGTCCACCCGAGCAACTTCCGCGTCATCGGCTTCACCGCCAGCGTCGATATCGCCACGCTGAGCGCGCTAGCGACCGGGCATGGCCTGCTGACGCTGGACGATCTCGGCTCGGGCGCGCTGCTGGACACGGCTACCTATGGCCTGATGCACGAGCCGATGCTGACCGAGAGCGTGGCCGCCGGCGCGGCGGTGACATGCGCCAGCGGCGACAAGCTACTGGGTGGGCCGCAGGCGGGCGTGCTGGTCGGCCGGCGCGGCGCGATCGAGCGCTGCCGGCGGCACCCGCTGGCGCGCGCCGTGCGCGCCGACAAGACTTGCCTGGCCGGGCTGGAGGCGACGCTGCGCCACTACCTGGCCGGCGAGGCGACGGCAGCCATCCCGGTCTGGCGCATGATCGCGCTGCCGCTGGACGTCATCGAGCGGCGGGCGCGCGCCTGGCAGCAGGCGCTGGCCGGGCTGGGTGTGGCCGGTGCGACCGTGCGACCCGATCGATCGGCCGTCGGCGGTGGGTCGCTGCCAGGCGAGACGCTGCCGACGCTGGTGCTGGCGGCGCCGCTGGCCGGTGTGCCGGGCGGCCAGGAGCAGGCGCTGCGCCGGCTCCGTCACGGCCCACCGCCGCTCATCGCCCGCGTTGCGGACGGTGACCTGCTGCTGGACCCACGCACCGTCTTTGCCGAGGACGACGCACACGTGCCGGCGCTGGTGGCAGCAGCATTGACGGGCCGCGCCTGACGTCTGGCGGCTACTCGGCGCGCGTGCCGACCGGGTCAATCGCGGCGACATCGGCCGCCGGCGGTTCGACCGTCGCCGTGCCGCCGGTCGCGCGCGTGCGGGGGCGGGGGCGCGGCCGGGGTGGCACAGCAGCGTCGGCCGGCGGGTGGTGGCCGTTGCGCGCCAGCTCGGCGGCCGTCAGGTCGACAGCGATCTCGGCCGGCGGGGCGGCCGACGTTGGGGCCAGTTCGACCGCGGCCCCGGCCGGCTCGCGCTGGCCGCTCAGCCGCGCCCGCAGGCGCTCCAGCGCCGGACTGACCCAGGCCGGTACGCGCGGCGGCTCGACCTTGACCGTCGGCTCAACCAGGCTCTCGTCGGGGCCGGGCAGCGGGTTCGCGCAGTAGGGGCACACATCCCAGCGCAGGTCGACCAGACGCTGGCAACTGGGGCAGTTCTCGCGCAGCCGGCTGTGGCAGTGTGGACAGAGGACGAAGTCGGCCTGGACATAGTGCCGGCAGGCAGGGCACAGCGGCAACTCCTCCAGGTCTTGCAGCAGATACTCCTCCTGCAGCGCGCGCTGGAAGGTCTCGTCAAGCGTCTCCTTCGGCCTCAGGATCAGGTAGAGCAGCACACCGGGGATGAAGAAGAAGACGGTCAGCAAGGTGGCGAAGATCTGGGTGACGAGGCTGCGACTGCGGCTCTCGATGTCGCGGAAGGTCCACAGGATCAGCACGACCCACAGCGTGGCCAGGTAGGCGCCGCCCAGTGCCAGCATCACCTGCGTGGCCGGCGCGATCAGCGTCCTGATCAGTTCGAAGATCGTCTGCATGCCGTCCCTTTCCCGCCGCGCCTCACAGCCGCTCGTAGCGTGCCATACGCATAACGAAGACCGCGGCACCGCCGACCTGGACTTCCACCGGGTTGGCCATGGCAAACTCGCCCGGCTCCATGATCGGCAGTAGCGGATTCACATATTGCGTGCGGGTGTGGCAATTGGCATGGATCACCCGCTCGAGCTCGCGCACCCGCTCATCCTCGACGCCCATCAGCAGCGTGACATTGCCTTCGCGCAGAAAGCCGCCGGCGCTGTTGATCTGCGTGACGCGAAAGCCGCGCTGCGCCAGTTGATCCACCAGAGTGACCGCATCCTGGCCCTGCACGACGGCGATAACGAGCTTCATGGTTGGGTCATCCATCCTCCCCACCGGGTGGTGGGCGGCGATCAGGCGGGCACGACGGTGGCCGCGATCTCTGCGGCCAGGTCGGCCTCCGGCCGCTGGCCGTCGAGTACGAGAAAGCGCGCCGGCGCACGCTCGATCAGGGTATGGTAGCCGGCGCGCACGCGCTCGTGAAAGGCCACCGTCTGCGCCTCCAGCCGGTTCCACTCGGCGCCGCGCTTGCGCGCCAGACCGACCGCAACGGGCACGTCCAGGTAGATCGTCAGATCGGGGCGCAGGTGGCCGGTGGCGAAACTGTCCATCTGCTCGACCTCGGCCAGCGGTAACCCGTGCCCGAAGCCCTGGTAGGCCAGCGTGGAATCGGAGTACCGGTCGCACAGGACGGTGACCCCGGCGCGGAGCGCCGGCCGGATGACTTCGGCAGTGTGCTGCGCGCGGGCGGCCAGATAGAGCAGCAGTTCCGCCGCCGGCAGCATAGCATGGTTCTCCGGGCGAAGCAAGATCGCTCGCACCTGCTCGGCGATCGGTGTGCCGCCTGGCTCGCGCGTCAGGCACACTGGCTGGCCGCGCGCCTCCAGCAACGCCGCCAGCCGTCGCGCCTGGGTGGTCTTGCCGCAGCCTTCGGGTCCCTCGAACGTGATGAAGCGACTCACGGCTCGCCTCCGGTGCGGCTGATGAGCACCCGGCGGTTCGGCTCATGGCCGCGGCTGCGCGAGGCCAGGTTGTAGCGGTCGGCCAGGGCGTGCTGCAGGCGGCGGATGTAGGAGGTCTGCGGCGCCAGCTCGATGGCCTGGCCGCGGTGCAGCACATCGTGGATCGCCTGCTCGGCCTCTTCCATCGCTGCCAGCACCGCCGAGTCGGCCGCGCCGCCGTCCTCCGTCTCGGTGGTGGCGATCGCGTGCGGGGCGACCTGGAAGTGACCGGCCAACACCTGCTCGATCTGCGTGCTGGTGTTGGCCCGCAGGACGTAGATGGGCACGCCGGCCGCCTCGGCGTCGGTGACGGCCGGCGGCCGGCGGCGGTAATAGGTCTTCAGCGTCAGCACCAGATCGGCCTCGTGACTGTCGCGGACGAGCTCGGCCGGCACGGCAAGCTGGCGGATCGCGCTCTCGATCCGGTTGCGACTGACGCCGAACGGGTAGATGCGCACCGTGCGCGCCGGCCGCGCCGTGGTGGGAGATGGCACTGGCGCGGCGCTGGCGCGCGCGGTCGTGGCCGCGGCGACCGGCCGCGCCGGCGTCGCCGCGGCGGGCCGACTGCGCTCGTCACCGGCGCGGCCTCGCCCGTCGCCGGGCGCGCGCCGGCCGGTGGTGCGTGCCCGTGAGGCAGCCAGCGCCGGACCGCTGCGCCGGATCTGCTGGAACTCGTCCAGGTCGCGGCCGTCGGCGTCCTCCTGCTCGATCACGACGCGGCCGTCGTCGAGACGGGTGCGGATCTCAGCCGGCAACGGCACACCGCGCAGGATCGAGTCGACGGTAGCGGCGACGTCGTGGTGAACGGCCACCTGGCGGCGGTCGCGAATCTCGACCATGACGCTGAAGGTCGGCGGCGCCTTGCGCTCGAGGATGCTCTTCTGCGTGCCGCGCCGACGCGCTTCCTCATCGCTGAGCGTGACCGATTGAATGCCGCCGATCAGGTCGGAGAGCGTCGGGTTGAGCATGAGATTGGCCTGCGTGTTGCCGTGGGCGGTGCCGATCAGTTGCACGCCGCGCTCGGCGATGGTGCGTGCGGCAGCTGCCTCCAATTCAGTGCCGATCTCGTCGATGACGATGACCTCGGGCATGTGGTTCTCGACGGCCTCGATCATGACGGCGTGCTGGGCGGTGGGCGTGGCCACCTGCATGCGCCGGGCGCGGCCGATGCTCGGATGCGGGATGTCGCCGTCGCCAGCGATCTCATTGCTCGTATCGACCACGACGACGCGCTTGCGCAGATCGTCGGCCAGCACGCGCGCCGCCTCGCGCAGCAGCGTCGTCTTGCCGACGCCGGGCTTGCCGACGAGCAGGAGGCTGTTGCCGTCTTCGATCAGGTCCTGCACGATCGTGATCGTGCCGTAGACGGCGCGGCCGATGCGGCAGGTGAGGCCGACGATATCGCCACGGCGATTGCGGATGGCAGAGATGCGATGGAGCGTGCGCTCGATGCCGGCGCGGTTGTCATCGCCAAAGCGGCCGATCCGGCCGGCGACATGGGCCAGGTCGTCGCGAGTCAGCTCGCGGTCGCTCAGGCGCACTTCACGGTCGATGTAGCGCGCTTCGGGCGGGCGGCCGAGATCGAGCACGATCTCCAGCAGGGCGTTGCGGTCGTCCTCGGCGATCAGGCGCTGGCTCAACTCGGGCGGCAGCGCCGCCAGCAGGTCCTCCAGGTTGTCGGTGACGGTCTGCTCGGTGATGGTGATCGGAGCCGGGGCTGGCTGGGTCGGTCCACTGGTGTCGACCATGATCCCATATCCCTGGGGGCGCTCCGCCAGCGCGTGGGCTGAGATCGCACGCGCCAGGCCGAGGCCGGGCTAGGCTGCCGGCTAGCGCTCGCCGGCACGCCGCAAATACGACTGGGCCGACGGCACGCGCCGGCCCTTGGCGCGCGTCGCCGGCACGAAGCTGCGCTCGCGCGCGGCCGCTTTGACCGCCAGATACTTGACCAGCAGCGCCTGGCTGCCGATCGGACTGAAGCCGGCCTCTCGCAGGGCCGGTTCGGCCTCCTGCTGATAGTCGGGCAGTCGCCAGTAGACGCGGTCGCGTGGCGCGGCCGGCAGCCGCGCCAGCGTCTGGCGCACCAGCCGCGGCAGGACCTCGCGATGGTCGGGCGCGAACAGCCACTCGACGGAGTGGGCCTTGCGCCAACTAAGGGCGCGCGTGTACGCCAGCGCCTCGGCCCCTTCTTCGAGCAGCCAACCCTGCTCGCGTGGGCCACCCGGCCGCCGCGGGCGCAATTCCCAGCGATTGCTGGTGTGGGCCTCGGCGTCCTGCGTCTGGCGGGGAGCCGTCTGGAAGTAGAGGCGGTGGATGGCCCAGGCGTCGCCGTTGCGCTGGGTGCGCGGCTCGTGCGTCGCGTCGGCCACCCGATCGCCAGCAGCGAACTCGCGGACAAAGATCGTCTCACGTCCGTAGGGCTGCCAGCCGGCCTGACGGAAGCAGGCGATCTCCTCGGTCATCTCAGGGACGCGCGCTAGCAACCGGGTGACGCGGCGGCGCGTGGCCAGCACCGCCGCCGACGTCAGCAGCAGGACCCACGGGTGGGCCGGGTCATCCAGCGGCACCTGATCGGCGATGTCGGCCTCGCTGCCGATGGCGACGACGTCCCAGATGGGGCCGCGATCGCGGGCGGCGACCTGGACAAAGGCGCGCGTGCGGTCATCGCCGAGGACGAACGTGCGCAAGCCGCTGCGCACCGGCAGCCAACTGCGCACCGACGTCTCGAACGGCGTCCGTCCGACGACACTCACCTCCGGCTCAGCGAGCCGGAGTACGCGCTGGCTGAGGTGTCCAAAGCGAGCCAGATCCGCCAGCCGCACCGAGCGGATGTACACGCGGCGCCTCCACCCCCGGGGCACGCGCGGCGCGCGGCGCGATGCTGCGTGACCGGCTCGTGCCTGGGTCAACTATACCGTATGGGTGCTGGAGCGTATGAAGGACCCTCACTCTCGCCCTTGCCCACCACGGTGGGCAAGGGAACCCGCAGCGGTCCAGCACCCCGGCCGATCCCCTCTCCCGCGCCGGGAGAGGGCGAGAGTGAGGGCGCCGCTCGCAAGCTTCGGCTCCGCTCAGCCAACGTTCCCACCCCCACCACCCAGCACCAGCCCCCCATGCTACTCGTTGAAGCGGACGCCGTAGCGGCCCTGGGCGTAGTCGTAGAGATAGTCGGTGATGCGCTGGGGGGCGACAAAACCACGCCGGTCGGCCTTGATCTCCGAGAGTTGGACCATCAGGTTGGCGTCGCCGTTGCGGTAGTGAAAGTAGAGCGACCAGCGCTCGGCCCGCTCCAGCAGGATGTAGTCGCTGGCGATGTCAGGCGCGTGGGCACGCAGGTGGTGGTAGGCCGCCTCCAGATCGTCGACGACGAAGCCGAGATGGTGCCAGCGTGACGGGATGGGGTCGGTCATCGGCTGCTCGACGTAGGCGTCGAACAGGAACAGCGATGTCGGCCCGGTCGTCAGCACCGTCAGGTGCGGGTCGTGGCGCATGACCTGCATGCCGAGGACATCGGCGAAGAAGGCCCGCGCGCCTTCGCGGTCGGCGACGGTGATCGCCAGGTGGTCGAAACCGATGGTGCGGAACGGCCGGTCGGCCGGGCTGAGTGGCCGGGCGGTGACGATGAAGCGGTCGACGCCGAAATGGCGCACGCTCTCGCCGATAAACATATCCGGGTAGACCTCATCGCCGGCCGGCGTCGCGATCGTCACCTTGTGGCCCTGGGTCAGCTCGGGCGGCAGATGGTGGTGCAGGGCCTCGTGGAAGATGCCGCGCGGGTCCACCATCATCGGATAGGCAACGCCGTTGACCTCCAGTGTCAGCGGGATAGTCGGGCGATCGGTCATGGTCATCAGCGAACTCCTCCGGGATGGCGGGGGGGGGGGGGCATAGGCCGGCCGTCAGTGGCCGGCGGCGACGCGGCCCGATGGTATCATGAGCGGTCCGGCGATGGCTGGCGCTGACGTG
This sequence comes from Chloroflexota bacterium, assembly GCA_020849725.1. The sequence continues at coordinate 41,148 of JADLAZ010000007.1, read as the reverse complement.
GAGAGCAGCAGATGACGCACGGTAGATGAAAGGCATGGCCGACAAGCGGCGCGTGATCGACGTCGCCGCGCCAGTGGCTGGCTTCGCGCTGCTGGCGATTGGCCTAACCTGGCCACTGGCGCTGCACCTGGGCGACCGCTTCGCCGGCAACCGGCCGCTGGATATCTGGGTCCACGCCTGGAGTCTGTGGTGGGTGCGTTTCGCGCTCGGCACGTTGCGGACCAGCCCGTTCGAGACGCACTGGCTCTTCTATCCCGACGGCGTGGCGCTCTACCTGCACACGCTGACGCCGCTGGCCGGCCTGCTGGCAGCGCCAGTCGGGTGGCTGTGGGGCGCGACAGTCGCCTACAATGTGACGGCCATCGCCGCGCTAGCGCTGGCCGGGCTGGCGACCTACAGGCTGGCGCGGCGCTGGACCAGCCCGGCTGGCGCGGCGCTGGCCGGCGTGGCCTTCGCCGCCGCGCCGTGGGTGCTGCACCAATTGCGGGTTGGCCACCTGAATCTAATGAACGCCGGCTGGCTGCCGCTGGCGATCCTGCTGCTGCTGCGGGCCAGCGACAGCGGCCGCTGGCGCGACGGGCTGCTGGCGGTGGTCGGACTGGCGGCGGCGGCGCTGGTCGAGCTGCAATTCGTCCTGTTTCTGGCGGTCGCCGGCGCCGTTGTTCTGGTCGAGCGGCTGGCGACTGCCGGCAGTTGGCGGCAGGCGGCGCGGCGCGGCCGCACGCTCGGCCTGATCGCGGTCGGCTTCGGGCTGCTGCTGCTGCCGCTGGCGGTGGCTGCCACGCGCCAGGGTGCGACCGTCACGGCCGCCGACCTGACCAAGTATCGTGCCGAGCAGACTGAGTATGCCGCCGATCTGGCCGCCTACACCGTGCCACAACTCCTGCATCCGCTGTGGGGCCGCCAGGTCAGCGCCTGGCTGGTCGAGCATCCGCTTGGCGCGCCAACCGAAGGGCGCGTCGGCCTGGGGCTGACGGTGCTGGTGCTGGCGGCCGTGGCGCTAGCGGCGCGGCGGCCGGGTGTCGGGCTGTGGGGTGGCATCGGACTGGCCGGATTGCTGCTGTCGCTCGGCCCCTGGCCGCAGGTGGGCGGCGTCGTCCTGGGGGCGCCGGGCCCGTTCGCGCTGCTGGCCGATGCCCCGCTGGTCAGCCTGATGCGCACACCGGCGCGCTTCGCGGTGCTGGTGGCGCTGGCAACGGCGGTGCTGGCTGGCATCGGGCTGGCCGTCGTGATGGCTGCCGCGCGCCGGCGCTGGGGATCTCGCGCCGCTGGTGCGACCGCGATCGGCCTGTCGGCCCTGCTGCTGTTCGAGGCGCTGCCGACGCCGTTTCCCAGCACCGCGCCGCTGCCGCCGGACCTGGCCGAGCAGATCGCGGCCGTCGCGGGCGATGGCGCGGTGCTGGAGCTGCCCTATCTGGCCGATGATTCACCGCGGATGTTCTTCCAGTTGCTGCACCAGCGCCCGATCACCAGTGGCTACATCGCCCGGCAAATGCCCAAGCTGTTCCTGGCGCGCACGCCGGTCATCGCCGACTTGATGTGGTCGGGCGACGGGCCAGACATTGTCCCAACGCCGGACGCGCTCGGCGTGCTGGCCACCTACCGATTCCAGGCAATCGTCGTCTATCGGCCGCCGTACTACCGACCCGACGACGATCGGCCGGCGCCATCCGAGGCGACGCTGCGCCGGCGCGTGCAGGCGCTGCTCGGCGTCGCTGGTCCCGACTGGCAGAACGACACCGGCGCGCTCTACCGGGTGCCGCCGGCCGCGCCCGTGCCGGTGCTGGCGCTGGCCGGCGGCTGGCACGCGCCCGAGACGCGGCCGGACGGACCAGAGCGCTGGATGACGGCCGCGGCAGACCTGCGGTTGGACCGCCCGGCGGTCGCGCCAGCGACGCTGACCTTCAGTGCCCACGCCTTCGCCCGGCCGCGCCAGGTGGCGGTGCTCGCCGATGATCGGCCACTGACGACGCTGACCATCACTGTCGCGCCGGGCACGCACACCATCGCGCTGCCGGCGGCCGCCGGCACGACCCGCCTGACACTGCGCTCCCTCGATGGGGCCGATGCGCCGGCCGCGCTCGGCCAGGGCGCCGACCCCCGGCTGCTGTCGATCGCCGTGTCCCAGGTGCAGGTGATGGCCGGCGCGTGATCGCGGGCATGTCTCAGTGGGCCAGCGGCAGACCGGCAGCGGGGCTGCCGGAAGGCAGTCGCGCCGGGCGGCGCTGGAGGAGCGACAGCGTGGCCAGCAGCAGCGCCACGCCGTAGATGACGGCCGCCAGCACGAAGACCCAGGTGAAGCCGCGCGCCAGCGCCAGCGTGATGCCGCCGACCGAGGCTAGCACGCTGGCGGCGCCGTTGATCGCCCAGGCCCAGGGGATCAGCGGCTGGTCCTGCCGCTCGCCGGCCAGGCGCACGCCGAGCGGGAAAGGCATGCCGAGCGCCAGCCCCAGCGGCGCGATCAGCAGCACCGTCGCCACGATCCGCCCCCACTCTGGCAGCCCCAGCAGCGTCCGCAGCACCGGCGGCAGCCCGACGCTGTAGAGCAGGATGGCGGCGATGACAGCGCCGAGCGCCAGCCGTTGCGCCTCCGCCAGCCGCCTTGGCGCCAGCCGGCCGGTGAGCCAACTGCCGCCGCCACTGAAAATGAGCAGCGAGAACAGAATCACCGCCAGCGCGTAGACCGGCTGGCCGAGGAACAGGATAAAGCGCTGCATCAGCGTCGTCTCGACGAGCATGAAGCCCAGGCCGAGGCAGGCAGCGTAGCCCAGGAACGACAGTCCCTGGCCGGTGAGCGGCGGCGCGCCGCTGCGCCGCCGCCACCGCAGCCGCACCAGCAGCGGCAGGCCGATCGTCAGCAAGCTCAGGACGACGACAACGCCCAGCAGCACCACCAGCGTCGTCACCGCCTGCAGGTTCTGGGGCATTGGCAGGCCGCCGATGCGCTCGGTGGCCAGGAAATCCCGCGGCCGCAGCAGGTTGAAGAAGAACGGCGTGTCGTCGCTCGGCGGCTGGATGTTGAGATAGTAGTCACGGATGAACGCTGCCCGCTCCGGTTCGGGGAGAGCCATCAGGTCACCGACCTGGCTGACCGTCGGTGGCAGGCCGGGTGCGTAGAGCAGCGTGAAGCCCAGGTCGGCGGTCTGGCTGCGCAGCCGGTCGATCTCGGCCGGCGTGAACGGCGTGCGCCGGGCGATGATCGTCGCCAGCCCCATCGGCGTGTTCGGCCGCTCCAGTGCCACCATCGCCACGTGCTGATCCGGGTTGGCGACACCCATGTCCCCCCAGGCGGCCAGCGTCAGCACCAGCAGTCGCAGCGCCTCGGCCGGCTGGTCGCGGTAGTACCAGCGCGACACCGTCAGCAGGCCGTCGTCGGTCAGGTGGCGGTAGTAGTCGGCAAACGCCTCGCGCGTGTAGAGGAAATTCTCGCTCAGCACGAACGCGCCGGAGCTGGACGAGGCCCAGGTGTCGATCAGCGTCGCCTGGATCAGCGCGTAGCGCTCATCGGCCGGTGCGTGCGCCAGAAAGGAGCGGGCGTCGGCGATGACGGTGCGCACGCCGGGCAACTGATACGGTCGCCCGGTGTAGTCGCCAAAGACGCGATTGACGGTGTCGACGATCAGCGGGTTGATCTCAACAGCCGTGATGTCGGGCCGGCCGAAGCTGCGCGCGGTCAGGATGTCGCGCCCACCGCCGGGACCGATGATCAGCACCGGCCCGGCCTCCGGCTGCTGCAGCCGGTAGGCCAGGGCGCTCAGGTCATACTGCAGGTAGCGCAGCGGTTGCAGATCGCGGCCGTCGAAGCGGGCGATTGGCGTGCCGGCCTCGCCGTCGATCAGCAGCCAGCGGGCGCCGGGGTTCTGGCCACGGTAGGCGCTGCTCAGCGCCCAGGTGATCGGCAGCCCTGGCCCGGCGGCGCCATCGCCGAGGACGGTGATGCGGGAGAAGAAATTCCACCGCTCATGAGCAAGGTCGATCTGCGGTGCGCCCTTAGCGTACTGCACCCGCAGCAGGCCCAGGATCGGGTTCAGCACCGCCAGCACCACCAGCAGGCTGGCGCTGGCGGCCAGGCCGACCCGCGCCAGCCTGTGCCAGCCGGCGGTGTGCGCCAGCGCCAGTGCCGCTACCAGCGCCAGCGCCGCCACCAGCAGCACCGCGCCCGGCCCGCCCAGCATATTGAGCGCCGGGATCGCCAGCAGGCAGCCCAGGCCGGCGCCGAGCAGATCGGCGAAGTAGACCTGGCCGATGCGCGCCGGATAGGTCGACAGCAGCAGCGCCATCGCCAGCCCGCCGAAAAAGAACGGAATCGCCAGGTCGACGTACAGCCAGGCCAATTGGCCGACGCTGCTGGCTGCTGCTACGACCCGGAAAGGCGTCGCCAGGTGGATCGCCACCGCCCCGACCGCACTGAGGCCGAACAGCAGCGCCGCCAGCGCCGCCCGGCTCTCGGCTCGCCCCGGCAGCAGCGGGAAGACTCGTGGCAGCAGGTAGACCACGACACCGCCGACGGCCGCGCCGAACAGCGCCAGTGAAATCGACATAAAGGCGAAGTGGTACCACATCGTCACCGAGAAGATGCGCACCAGCACCACCTGCACCATCAGGATCGTCAGCGCTAGCAGACCGGTGCCGAGCAGCATCGATCGCGGCGGTTCAGGCGCCTGATACGGCACGGCGGCCATAGCTTCTCCGGTAGACGAAGCGCACGCGGTCCCGTCGAGCACTGTGCCCGTGCCGGGTCAGCGACGCAGCCGCTGTGCTCGCTCTGACTCTATACCCCAAACGATGGCCGGTGTGCCAGGGCGCGCGGCCGCTGGCGGCCGAAACCGGGACACAGAGGCTGGCGGCGGCGGCGGCGGCGATTGGGGGCTCCCAGGGACGGGTCGTCGTCGGCGCACAATGCCGGCGGCGCCCCCAACTGCGGCGCGCTCAGCCGACCGGCACATCGGCGGGCAGCGCAGCCGTGCCACGGACCGATCGCGTCGGGTCAGCATGCACCGTCACGGAGTCAGGTCGGCGCACCGCGCATAGAGCCAGCCGCCGACAGCGAACGGGTAGACGCGCGTATCGACCGATACTACCCACTGAATGTCGCTGTCTGGCCGGCTTTCGACGACGATGCCCGGCGCGCTGAAATTGTAGCCGCCGCCGACGATGACATCACCGTCCCTGCATTCCACGGCCTGACCCTCAATCTCTGCTGCCCCAGGACCGAACGAATAGACCACTTCCTTGTCAACCGTGTAATAGCGCGACGTAGCGGTCGTGCCCGCCAGGTTCCAGGTCACCTTCCGCTGCCCGTTCGGACATGTCGCGGGCGCTGTTGGGCTGGCCGTGATCCGCGTGAGCGCCCCCCAAGGCGCGAGGCACGCTGACAGCGTACCGCTCGGCACGGCGGCAGACAGTACCGCGACGCCCAACCCAATGCCAACGGTGGCGAGTACTGCGGCAAGCGTGATGAGCAGCAACATGCGTCGCAACCAGCCCCATGATGTCGCAGTGCCTGGCATGGTCTCCCCTCCCCTCATGATAGCGTTATGTACTGTATCGACAACTTGATGACATTGATGCCACAGATCAGTCATCGTGTCAAATATAGAGTGGGCTGGTGATGACTAACCGAAGAGGACATGGATGGCGCGCAGGGCTGGGCGTCAGAGCTTCTCTGGTGAACGGCTGGCGCCTACACTGGTGGGCAGAATGCCGTGCTGGCATGAGAGAGGAGCAAACGTGGCCAATAGGGAGTTGTCGACGGCGGTAACGCCGGCGCCGGCCGAGGCTATCGCGCGGCTGGCGGTGATCGGCGCGGGCACGCTCGGTTGGCAGATCGCTTGCCTGGGCCTGGCGCGCGGCTTCACCGTGGCGCTGCACGATGTAGCCGAACCGGCGCTGGCTCGGGCACGGGACCAGATCACAGCCCAACTGGCGGCGCTGGCCGCGAGCGGCGACAGCCGCGCGCCGGCCGAGGCGCTGGCCGTGCTGACGACGACGACCGACCTGACCGTCGCCGCCGGTATGGCCGATTTCATCATCGAGTCGGTGCCCGAGTCCGTGCCGCTCAAGCAGGCGGTCTTCGCCGCGCTCGACCGGGTCGCGCCGCCGGCTGCCATCCTGGCCACTAACTCGTCGTCGTTCCGGTCGCGGCTGCTGGCCGACGCGACGACGCGGCCGGACCGCGTCCTCAACTTCCACTTCGTCAACTTCCCCTGGCGGCGGCCCTACCTCGAGATCATGACCTGCGGCGCGACTTCGGCGGCCAGCCTGGCGACGGTCGCCGGGTTAGCCGAGCGGCTGGGGCTGCGCCCGGTGGTCCTGCGCGGTGAGGTGACCGGGTTTCTCTACGGCCGCATCTGGCGGGCGGTCAAGCGCGAAGCGATCGCCCAGTTGGAGCGTGGCATCGCCACGGCTGAGGAGATCGACCTGGCCTGCCAGATCGGCATGAACATGCCCGATGGGCCGCTGCGGATGATGGATCGCATCGGCCTCGACGTCATCCTGGCAATCGAGGAGCATTACGCCGCCGAGTCCGGCGACCCGCGCGATGCGCCGCCGGCCATCGTCCAGACGCTGGTCGCCGCCGGACACCTGGGCCGCAAGACCGGCCGTGGCTTCTACGACGACTACGATGCGCCCGGACACTGACGCTGAAAGGGGAGGCCATGGCTGACTACGAGGTTCAGAACCCCAAGGCGAGGGCAGTAGTCGAGCAGATGTTCCGCGGCCACGGCCAGCGGCGGCTGGCGCAACTGCAGCGCCTCGACCCGGAGTTGCGCGCGATCGTCGAGGATGTCATCTACGGCGGCCTCTACGCCCGCGACATCCTCGACCAGCGCACGCGCGAGCTGTGCGCTGTCGCTGCCCTGACCGTCATCGGCCGCAACGCCCAACTGCGCACCCACATGCTGGCCGCGCTTGGCGCTGGCGCCACCCGCGCCGAGATCCAGGAGGTCATCACGCAGATGGCCGTCTACGGCGGCTTTCCCGCCACGCTCGGTGGCCTCGACCTGATGGAGCAGGTCTGGCGCGAACTCGATGAGGGGCAGTGATGAGTATTGAGCGCTGTGCGATGATAAAATACTATCACCCTAACTCTTTCAGAAAGATAGAGCTGGCACTGGTGCGGTGCGGCCGGTCCCCTCTCCCAGAGGGAAAGGGCTAGGGTGAGGGGCTCATCTCATCACGGATGACGGTGCTGATAGCGTCGATGAGCGTCTCCAGGCTGCCGGGGGCCAGGCTGGATGGCTCCTCCTGATAGAGGCCGCGGCCATAGCGGTCGCGCGGCAGCAGGTAAGCTACCTGGAAGTCGCCATTCAGGGGCGAGATTATGAGTGCCTGGTCGGGGAAGCGGCGGCGCAGCTCGACCTGCAGCAGGCTGTATGGCTCAGCGCCACAGGTAATCCAGACGGCGTCACCGAGCCGGTGGACCGAGAAATGGAACGTGTAGGTAGGGCCGGCGACACCCTCCAGGCGGGCCAGCCAGCGGCGGGCGCGCTCGGCCCGCGCGCCAGCATCGCGAGCAGCCTGGATGTCGCCAGCGGCGTCAGCGGTGTGCTGGCGGGCCTCCCAGTCCGCCAGCTCCGTTCGCAGCGCAGCAGGTGACGGGCGCTCCTTGACCGGCAGCTCGACGGTGTGCGTGCCGCCGGCCATGGTCGCCTGCCGTGTCAACTCGTCCTCATCGAGTGGTCGGTGCGCCCAGACGCCGAGGGTCGCGCCCGACACGACCGGGCCGGTGTAGGTGAAGGCCGTGCCTGGCGGGCCGAGCCGCTCCAGCGTCGCCAGCGCGGCGTAGCCCAGCTCACGGCCGTTCTGATCGGCGACGGCGGTGTCGCCGACGAAGCCGTGGCGCGGGCCGAGATCGCCGCACGTCCCCTGAAAGTAGACGCACGGCGCGCCGGTCGCCGCCTCGACCGTCGCCCGCATCGCGCCGGCGAAGTCGGGGCTGAGCAGGCTATTCTCCCAGGCGAGCGTCGTTGGATGGCAGGCGTAGTTGACGAGCGTCGCCAGCAGCCGGCCGTCATTGCCGGTCACCCGGCCGAGCAGCAGCGTGTCGTCGGCCGGCTGGTCGGGTGCGTAGCCGCAGACGTAGATCTGGCGCGTGTCGTCCCAGCAGTCGCGGTTGGCGGCCATCGTGCAGCGGCCGGTGGCGTAGGTGATCGTCGCCGGCTGCATGGCGGCCAGTGCGTCGGCGGCGGCCGCGCTGGCGAGCGCGCTCAGCCGCTCGAGATAGGGCAGGATGTGCTCACCGCCCGGCAGCGGGATGCGATCGGGCACGTACCAGCCGGAGGAGTGGCTGTGCGAGTAGCCCAGCACGATGCGGTCGCGCGCCACGCCGCAAGCGGTGGCGATGGCGGCCGCTAGCGCCTCGTGCTGCGGCGTCACCAGCCCGCACAAGTCAGTCTGCACCCGGACCAATGGTGGCCCGTCTCCGGCCAGCGGCGCCAGCGCCAGCACATCGGCCAGGATCGGTCGATGGACACCGCTGGCGCGATCGTGGCGAGCGGCGCCCCACAGCCGGTGGTAGATGCCGACCGGCGGCGTGATGTCGATCCGGCGGTGGCCGGCGCGCAGCCGGGAGGCGGGTGGTGCGATGCGGGTGATCATGGTGGCATGCTCCTTCGCACGGGGTGGTCGGGCGTGGGGCCGGGTTCGCAGTCTACTCCGCCGCCTCGGCGCCTTCCAGCCCGCGCGGCCGGTGGACCGCCGCAGCGTATACTATGCAGGGAACGGCGTGCACCGGCGATGGGAGGGCAGCGACGTGAAGATCGGGGTGATCGTCTTTCCGGGCAGCAACGGCGACCACGATGCGCAGCACGCGCTCCAGGCGACGCTGGGCGCGACCGTCGACCTGATCTGGCACACCGAAACCGCCGTCGCCGGCTATGATGCGCTGGTGCTGCCGGGCGGCTTTGCGCATGGCGACTACCTGCGCACTGGCGCCATCGCCCGCTTCTCGCCGGTGATGGCGGCGGTGGACGACTTTGTCCGCGCCGGCCGCCCTGTGCTGGGCATCTGCAACGGCTTCCAGGTGCTGTGCGAGGCCGGTCTCCTGCCGGGCGCGCTGGTGCGTAACGATAGCCTGCGATTCGTCTGCCGCCGGGTCGATGTCGTCGTCGAGCGCAGCGACACGCCCTGGACGGCGGCTATCGCGCCGGGCCGCGTGCTGCGCCTCCCGATCGCCCATGGCGAGGGCTGCTACTTCGCCGATCCGGCGACGGTGGCCGCGTTGGAGGCCGAGAACAGGATCATCCTGCGCTACTGCGACCCGAGCGGCGCGGTGACGGCCGCGGCCAATCCCAACGGCTCGCTGCACAATATCGCCGGCATCTGCAATGCCGCCCGCAACGTCGTCGGCATGATGCCCCACCCGGAGCGTGACGCCGACGTGCTGCTGGGCAACGGTGATGGCCGGCTGGTGCTGGCGTCGCTCGTGGCAGCGGTGGTGGCGGCTGCCTGATAGGGGGCGCATGGTCGTGCCGCTAGCGCGTGAGCGATGGCGCTGGACGGGTGAATCGTGCCCGGCAGGCCGCTGAAGCGCGGTCCAGGCGCCAGGCGACCTGCCGACGAATGTTGCCGGCAGCAATCGGATGAGGCGCTCGAGCGCAGCCTACGCGGCCACGGCCGGTGTCGGCGCGGGCGCGCGCCGGTTGACCAGCATCGCCAGGCCGCCGCCGATCATTGCGAGCAGGCCGGCGGCGATGAATGCGAACTGATAGTCGCCGAAGGTGACGCGCATCCAGCCGCCGGCGAAGGCGAGCGAGGCCGCGCCGACCTGATGGGAGAAGAAGACCCAACCGAAGACCGAGCCGACGTTGTGCCGGCCAAAGGTCGTCGCCACCAGCGTCACTGTCGGTGGCACGGTGGCGATGTAGTCCAGCCCGAACAGGATGGCGAAGAAGATCAGCCCCCACTCATGCGTAATGAACGGTAGCGCCAGCAGCGACACGCCCCGGAACGTGTAGTAGATCGCCAGCAGCTTGCGTGGGTCGACACGGTCGGTCAGCCAGCCGGAGCCGACGGTGCCGATGAAGTTCATCGCCCCCATCAGCGCCAGTGCGCCGGCGGCCGTCGCCTCGGCGATGCCGTGGTCGAGTGAGTGCGGAATGAAGTGCGTGCCGACGATGCCGGCCGAGGTCGCGCCGCAGACGAAGAAGCTGCCGGCTAGCAGCCAGAACTCCGGCGTCCGCAGCGCCCGCAGCATGACGCCGCCCATCGTCGCCGCCGCCGGCTGCGGCGGCCGGCCGCCATACGGCTCCAGCCCGATCTGCGCCGGATCGTCCTTCATCAATAGGGTGATGGGAACCAGGACGGCGAGCGCGATGGCGCCGAGGATCAGCGTCGACTGACGCCAGCCGATGACGAGCAGCGAGGTCATCAGCAACGGAACGAAGATAAGCTGGCCAGCCGAGGTCGCGCCGCCGAAGATGCCCAGCACCAGGCCACGCCGCGCCACGAACCAACGGCTGGCGACGGTCGCGCCCAGCACGGCCGCAGCCAGGCCGGTGCCGATGCCGCTGAGCAGACCCCAGAAGACATTCAGCTGCCATTGCTCGGTCATGGCAGCACTGACGAACATGCTGACGCCGGCCAACCCCATGCCAGCCACCATCACCAGCTTCGGGCCGAACCGATCGATCAGGCGGCCGGCCAGCGGCCCGACCAGTCCATACAACAGCAAACCGATGGAGACGGCGAACGCCAGCGTCGCCCGGCTCCAACCCAGCTCGCCCTCGATCGCCACCATAAATACGCTGCGCGAGGACCCCAGGCCAGACGCCACAATGAGCGTCAAGCAGGTGATGCCGACGACAACCCAGCCATAGTAGAACCGACCGCCGATCAACCGCTGCACTGACCACTCCTGAGCCGCATCACCACGACCGCGAGGGTATCCCGAGCCTGTATCGTACCCTCACGGTCTACAACAACCGCGAGGGATCGCTATTCCTGTGGGTGTGCCGTGCTGGAACGGGCCGCATCGTCTGCGTATAGACGTCAGGGCAGCGGGGGCGGCTGGCCGGGCGGCAGCGGACTGGTGTAGGGGCGGCCGGCGGTGGCGGCGGCGAATTCGGCGCGCGCCTGCGCCAGCCGGTCCGGCTCGACTACCAGCCGTGTCGCGATGCCGGCCATCGCCTGGGCCGCGTGGAGCATGCCCTTGTGGCCGATCGACATAGCTCCGGTGGCGGTGACGCCCCAACTGTGCCCCGGCACGCCCAGCGCCCACGTCGCCGCCGACACCCACACCGTCGGCGCGATCCAACTGACGTCGCCAACCTCGGACGAGCCGGGCATCAACTCGCCCATGGGGCGCGCGGGCATGATGTCGCCGCATAGTGGTCGATCCCACCAGCCAGGCGGCACATGGCCGGTCGTCAGCACCTGCTCGCGGATCTCCGCCGAATAGCCGTCGATGATCTGCTGGGCGTAGGCTTGCTCGGCGGCGGTGAAGGTGAGGGGGGCCAGATCGTGCAACACCGCGTCGGCAACGTCGATCAGCGTCGCGTTCGGCAGCATGTTGTAGCAACCGCTGAGATACGCTTCCTCGACGCGGGTGCCGGTCATCAGCGCCGCGCCCTGGGCAATCTGGCGCACGCGCGCCGTCACGCTCTCGACCTCGTGACGCTGCGGTGCGCGCACGAAGTACCAGACTTCGGCCTCAGCCGGCACGATGTTTGGCGCGCTGCCGCCGTTGGTGATGACGTAATGCATGCGCACCGTGCTGGGTACATGCTCGCGCAGGAAATTGACACCGGCGTTCATCAACTCGACCGCGTCGAGCGCCGAGCGGCCCGCCTCCGGCGACACGCCGGCGTGGGCAGCGCGGCCGAAGAAGCGGAACTTGAGGTTGTCCATCGCCAGCGTCGTGCTGCGCATGACGCCGGTGCCGCCGCCGGGATGCCAGGTGATGGCGGCGTCCAGGTTGTCAAAGACGCCATCGCGTGCCATGTAGGTCTTGCCCAGCAGCGTCTCCTCAGCCGGACAGCCGTAGTAGCGCACCGTCCCCGCCCGTCCACTCGCCGCCAGCCAGGCCTTGAGCGCCGAGGCCGCCGCCAGGCTGGCCGTGCCGAGCAGGTTGTGGCCGCAGCCGTGGCCAGGGCCGCGCGAGACGATCGGCGCCTGGGTCGGCTGGTTGTGCTGCGACAGCTCGGGCAGGGCGTCGTACTCGCCCAGGAAGCCGATGATCGGGTCGCCCTGGCCCCACTCGGCGACGAAGGCGGTCGGCATGCCGCCGACGTTGCGCGTGATGCGGAAGCCGTCGGCCATCAGGTCGTCGATCTGGAGCTGACAGGCGAAGGTCTCCTGAAGCGCGACCTGCGGCTGTGCCCAGATCTGATCGGCCATGCGGATGAAGCGCTGCTTGCGCTCGTCCAGCCACTCGACCAGCTCATCCATCCCGCGCCTCCGTGTCCGATTGCCTAACTCCGCGCCGGCTCGTGCTACACGGGCCGCAGTTCCGCCGTGCTGAAGACGGCGCGGTACGGCGTGCAGTAAACCACGATCGAGCGGAAGGCGTCCAGTTGAGGTCGGGCGGCAGGACATAATTGATGAGCAGCGGCGAGCCCAGACGCCAGGCCACTGGCGCCGCCGCGATGACGAGCGCGACGAGCGCCACCACGAGGACCGGCTGTCGGATCAACCGATGGGCGTGCTGCGGGCCGTCCCTCTGCGTGACATGATCGGTTCCACGCGGCCCCGGTTGGTCCGTGGCGTGGTCCCGCATACTCGTGCAGTCACGGCCGCAGGCCACGACGTTACAGGCGAGCGGCTGACCGAGGCCGTCAGACGGCCGGCGCCGGTGGGTGGGCGTGGGCATGTGGGGGCAGCGCTGGGCGCCGCGCCGGCAGCCAGCCGTCGACAGGCAGCATGCGTTGCGCTAGACTGAGCAGCCGGAGGGGTGACGTGCAACGCGCTGGGTGCGCCGCGGTCGCGGCGCTGCTGCTCATGTCGATGCATCTGGGCCTCGGCGGCGCTTCACCGGCCAGTGCCGATGACGCCGTCGCCACGCTGGTTGGCCGAGCGGTGCGCGATGCCAATCGCAGCGGTGCGGCCGAGCCGGATGAGGCCGGCATCGCCGGCCTGGTCGCGTTTATTGACCGTGATGGCGACGGTCAGCTGGGCGAGCGCGAGCCACGCGCGCGCACCGACGCTGGCGGCGTCTTTCGGCTGCAGACCTTCGTCGCCGGTCCGGCCCGGGTCTGCCTGGCCGGGGCGCCGCCCTGGACCAGAACGACGCCGCGCTGCCGCCAGGTCGATCCACAGGCCGGCGCCGAGGCCAGGCCGGCCAACTTCGGGTTCGACACGTTCGGCAATCGGTGTCCCGGGGGCGGCGTGATCGACACGATCGTCGGCGTCGGTTCAGCGGGGGGGCCAGTGCACGCGCCGGAGCGGCTGGCCGGTCCAGTCAAGGGTCCGTGGGCTGGCAGCCGGCTCGCGATCGATGCCCGCGGTCGTGCGCCGGTTGTCTATGGGCGACTTGGCGAGCGTTTCTATCACCTGCTGGTGGTCGCTCCCCACCCGGCGATGAGCCGGCCGGTCGTCCGCCTCACGCTGACGCCGGGCCGGGAGCGCGTCGTGCGGGTGATGCTGGCCGATGGCACGCCGGCCACGTATCTTGGCCGGGGGCGGCGGTTGCCGTCACCACGGCCGGTGGCGTTCTCCTATTTTGATCAGCGCGGTGAGATCGTTATCTTCGGCCCGCCGAGGCTGGCCGGCAGCGAGGACTACCAGGACATCATCGTCGTCACCGACGTCCGCACCAGCGCACGAGCGTTCACCCTGGCCGCGCGCCTGGACAGCAGCGTGCGGGTCGATGGGCGCACCCTGCCAACCTGCCGCGACAGCTCGGCGGGGCGGGGCATCGCGGCCAGGCGCTGATGGTGGCGGGCGCCCGGCGTGCCGATCGCGCCGCTCGTCTCGATTGACCGGCGGCGCGGTCAGTTAGCTGCCGGCGCGCACCTCAAACGGGATCGTGCCGTTGCGCTTGCGCTTGTAAACCAGGCTCTTGCCCTGGTTCTTGGCCGCGGTGGTGTAGCGTCGCTTGACGGTCGGCACCTTATCCGTCTCTTCGAGCTGAATCAAGCCCCAATCGCCGGGACTAAGCTCGCGCAGATCGGCCTCATAAGGAGTGAGATCGACGCGAGTGCCGCGACGTCGCAGTCGCTGAACCTCGTCGGTTGAGAGCTTGCGAACAGATGCCATTGCCTCTCCTCTCCTACCACGGCAATTCCAGACCCGGTGGCGTGCCGAGTGTAGCATAGTCCGGCGGGTCGGAACGCCGGCAGAGGCAATTAGCGCGGTTGTCGACCATGACATGATCGTGACCGTTTCTGTCCGATAGTGAAGGCCAGGAAGAGCGCTGACCACGGGCGCGATGGGGTCAGGCACGGCGACGAGGGCCGCGTGCACGCTGGTAGACGCCGAGCGGTCCCTGGGGCACGTCTTCCAGGTCTGGCTGTGAGAGGCACGACCCGGCAGTGTACCCTTTGGACCACCCTATTTGCGACTTTGGAATCGCCCTGCCGGCACGGTGCGACAGGTGGCGCTGATTCGCAGCTGGTGATAGAGTGCCGCGTGCCCACGCGCGCCGCCGATTGATGGTCGTCGCTGAGGACGGAGGACAGCTATGGACCTCGGCTACTTCACGATGCCGCTGCATCCGCCCGGCTCCGACATCGCCGCGACGCTCGCCCACGACCTAGAGCAGATCGTCACGCTCGACCGCCTCGGCTATCGCGAGGCCTGGATCGGTGAGCACTTTACCTCCGTCTGGGAGAACATCCCCTGCCCCGACCTGTTCATCGCCCAGGCGCTCGGCCGCACCAGCAACATCATCCTCGGCACCGGCGTCTCTTGCCTGCCCAACCATGACCCACTCATCCTGGCCCAGCGCATCGCCCAGCTCGACCAGATGGCGCGCGGCCGGCTGCACTGGGGCATCGGCTCGGGCGGCTTCCCTGGCGACTTCGACTTGTTCGACATCGATACCGCCAATTTCGAGCAGCGCCGGCTGACGCGCGAGATCCTTGACGGCGTGCTGGAGCTGTGGGGCAATCCCCAGCCCGGCCTGCGCGCCCACGACCGCTGGCGCTTCCGCGTGCCCGAGCGCAACGACACCATCGGTGTCGATCTGCACCTGCGGCCCTACCAGCAGCCGCACCCGCCCATCGGCGTCGCCGGCATCGGCCCGCGCTCCGACATGCTGACGCTGGCCGGCGAGCGCGGCTGGATCCCGATGAGCATCAACATCGTCCCGCCAGCCACGCTCACGGCCCACTGGGCGACCTACGCCGACAGCGCCGCCCGCGCCGGCCGACCCACCGACCGCGCTATCTGGCGCATCGCCCGCGACGTCTACATCGGCGACACCGACGAGGCGGCCCGCCGCGACGTCATCGACGGCGTCATCGGCCGCGATTGGCGCGACTACTTCATCCCACTGCTGACCTTCTCCAAGCTGCTGATCGCCCCCAAGCTCGACCCGGCGATGCCCGACGAGGCGGTCACGCTCGACTACCTGGCGGATAACATCTGGGTCGTCGGCGACGTCGACACCGTCACCGACAAGCTCTGGCAGCTCTACCAGCAGGTCGGCGGCTTTGGCACGCTGCTGATCATCGGCCACGAGTGGCAGCCGGAGGACAAATGGCGCCGCTCGATGATGCGGTTGGCCAAAGAGGTACTGCCGCGGCTGAATGAACGGATCGCCGCGGCGTAGATAATGAGTGGGTAGGTGCTGGGTGTTGGACCCGGAGGGACCCTCACCCTAACCCTCTCCCACTGTGGTGGGCGAGGGAACAGACGGCCCCTGATCATCACGCCCCACCCCTCGTTGGCTGAGCGCAGTCGAAGCCCCGCTCCCTTCGGCTCCGCTCAGGGAACGGAACCCGGCACCCGACTCCCGAATCCCCGACACCCAGCACCCAGCACCCAGCACCCAGCACGCAGGAGGCCCTGTGACCCAACTCTGGCCCATGGGAAGCATTGAGGAGATCGGCGCCGGCCGCGAGGAGATGCGCCAGGCGATGCGCCGCTGGTCGACCGGCGTCGCCGTCGTCACGCTGCGCCTGGGCAACGAGGTGCGCGGCGTGACGGTCAACTCGTTCACGTCGGTGTCGCTCGTGCCGCCGCTGGTGCTGATCTGCCTCGACAGCCACGCCCGCACCCACGACCTGCTGCTGGCGGCGCGCCGCTACTGCATCAACATCCTGGCGGAGGACCAGCAGGCGTTGTCGGATCGGTTCGCCGGCCGCCGGCCGGGCGAGCATGCGCGTTTCGACGATTGCAGCCACCAGGAGTCGCCGGCCGGCCTGCCGGTGATCGACGGCTGCCTGGCCTGGCTCGACTGCCGGCTGGTCGACCTGCACCCGGCTGGCGACCACACCATCTTCATCGGCCTCGTCACCCACGCCGAGCATGGTGGCGGCCGGCCGCTGCTCTACCACGCCGGCCAGTACCGCCGCCTCGCGCCGCTGGAGTAGCGTGTCGCGTGACCGGCTATACTGACGGGCATGAGTGACGAGACCAGCGCCACCAAGCCCTTTGATCATGCGGAACACTGGCGGCGCGTCAAGGAGGAGCAGCGCCAGCAGGAAGAGCGGCTGGCGTACTGGGTCCTGCCCGGGCCGGGCGACGATCCGGCCCAGGCGCGGCTGCGGGATGGCCGCCTGGTCTGGCAGGTGGTCGCCGACCTCTGGGCGCACGGCCGTGGCCGCGACGTGGCCCGCGCGGCGGCGGCCGGCGTGGCCGAGGCCGCGGCGCTCGACTCGGTGCTGGAGTACTTCCGCCGCCACGGCGATGGCCTGATCGGCGTGCTGAGCCGCTCGGTGCCGGCCGACGCGCTGCCGGCCCCACCGGCCCTGCCTGACTTCGATACGCTGCCACCGTCGCTGCGGGCGGCGCTGGCGGCTTGCCGCGTCGACCTGCTGGCAGAGAAGCACGAGGGGCCGTGGAACCGCTACTGGCCCTATGGCGACGACCCCGACGGCTGGCCGCAGTTCCAGGCCATCGCCGGGCAGGTAGTGCTGCTGCCGGTCGAGCGCGAGCGTCATGCCGCGCTGACGGTGCGCCGGGCGGTGGTCGCGGCGAGCGGCGACACGCTGCTGCTCGAGCTGCGCGACGCCAAAGCCGAGGAGTGGTACGGCCAGTGGTTCAACGGGCAGTTCGCCGTCTGCGACCGCTGGCCGGGCCACCGCTTCCTCGTCTGCCACACCTACCACGAGTGGTACCCGGTCGGGCCGGGCGCGGGGGCCTGGGGAATCGACCACAGGGATTGAAGGCGCTCTCGTCGGCCGTGAATGGTTCATGGACAGCACGCTGAGGGATAGGTGATGCACGAGTCAAGCGAGAGCGAAATGGCGATGGCTCGCGTGGACCTGATCGCCGCCATCTGGGCCGAGATCGAGAGCAGGCCAGCAGAGACAGTTGGCCAGACGGGCCTCCGCGCGCCTTTTTACGAGAGGTCGCTCCCTGGCTACGCAGGTCGGTGGAAGTGGACGATCGAAGACTTGGCACTCGAAAAGGTCACGCTGCTCTCAGTAGCACGGCTGCGGGGAATAATGGCTAGCGGTAGTGATCACACCGCCTATGACCTCGGCGATGATTTCTACTACGTTATCTACAATGAACATGATGATAGTATCTATCTTGACGCAATCCTCGCTAAGCCGAATGCCGAAGCAGGGTTCGAGGCCATCCAGCGCGAAGCTCTCGCCAGCTACGTAAATGCCGGAGGCGACCAGTTCTACGGGCGCGATTGGGGCGAGCCTTGGTTCATCCACACCTTCGTGGACGCAGTCAAGAACTCTCCCGTGTATCCCGATGCCTTCCACGAAGTTGCGGAATACAATGGTATGAGAGAGTTACGATATTCAGATACCTATCGCACCAACTTGAAGGCCCTCATTCGTGCTGCCGTGATCAACAAGCCCTCTTTGGGCGACGATAGCATCGCTCAGGGTCTCACCCTGGCTGACGATGTGGATGAGTCTGAGGAGTTCGAGAGATTGTTTATGGAGTGTGTCGTCCATTGGCGCGACACTGGGGAGGCGCTTACTCTGGGTGAGAAGACAGATCTCCTCGAAGTCTGCCACTACTTGCTATCGACCTGAGTGTGACCAGTAGATAGAATAGTGTAACTTCAGACAAGGGCAGGATAGTTCGCAAGAATCTTTCGGTGTTAGCAATCGCGTTGACTTCCGTCTGCAGGCGCATCTCGCAGTCCGAGCGTCAGGTGGCGTATGCAAGAAATCGGTGGACGAACCACAGGCTCAAATCAGTCCTCCCCAGCCTTGAATAGTGATGCCCGAGCGGCCTGGTTTGGCCGTACCGACCTTGTGAGTATCGATGCGGCAGCCATCGGAATCGGGCGATGGAGATGGGATTGCTTGCCACCCAATGTCGCACCTCACGCAGCGCGCGAGCGAATGCGCGCTAATCGGTTTGACATCATGCCATTGGGTGAACCAGGTACTGCCCCGATCCTATATGCTCGGACCGAGCGCTGGAACAACTACGAGAGCGTCAGGTTTCAGCAGATTGACTCTGAAGATCTGGTGTCATACCGCGTGTCCGTCATCGATCTCATCCGGCTGCTTGCAGACCGAAACAGGGCCTTCTACTTTCTTGAGGACATCGGTGAAGTGGTCGGCCTGGTCACGATCTCCCACCTCAATGCCCGACCAACCAAGATTGCCATTTACGCCATGCTGATCGAACTCGAGGCAGCCATGGCCAATCTGATCGTCGCGGATGGTGCAACCGACGATGAGATCTCCTCACTGACCTTGGCGTCGCCCAGAGGCAGGTCGCAGAATGACTGGCCATCGAGCGACTACTACCGCGACCGCCAAGCAGGTGTGGAAACACGCATCGTGGATTATCTCTATCTGACCGATCTAGTGGAGATCCTGGCCGAGCGTAACCTGGTCGAGGTGCTTGGATACGCGAGTAGCGCTGAATTCGAGAAGGCGATGAAATCAATCAATCGGCTGCGCCGCCTTGTCGCCCACCCAAATCGGTCGCTTATTCACAGTCCGGATGGCGTCCGTCCACTGTGGAACGATCTGAAGTCGATAAAATACATGGTCGATCTTTGTGAGACCCGACAGCTTTGATGAGTTGAGATCGGGATTTCCAGCGGCTGGTGGTTCTTAGGCGGCTGCCCAGCGCAGGCCGTCCGGCGTCTGACGCAGGCGGCCGAAGCCGGGAAAGGGGATGTGGCTGGCGACGAGCAGCGCGTCGCCGGCGAGCGCCGCTGCCACGAGCCGTTGGCGCGAGGCCAGCATCGCCGCCGCATCGCGGCCTTCGGACACCCAGTCCAGGTGGGCGACCTCGACCGGGTGGTGGAACAGGTCGCCCAGGAACCAGAAGTCGGCGCCGCCCGACTGGACGCGCACCAGGCAGTGACCCGGCGACTCGCCTGGCGCGGGGATCATTGTCACACCCGGCACGATCTCGGTGTCGCGGTCGACCAGCTCCAGCCGGCCGGCCGCCGCCACCGGGCCAAGGTGGCGGTTGAGCAGTGAGTCAGGTTGCTGGCGGGCGGGGGCGTCCTCCCAGTCGGCGCGGCCGAGCCAGTGGCGGGCGTTGCCGAAGCGCGGCCGCCAGCCACTGGCCCCATCCGGCACACAGCCGCCGGCGATGTGGTCGCCATGGGAGTGGGTAATCAGGACGTGGGTGATGGCGTCGGGCTTGACGCCGAGTGCCGCCAGCCCGGCCTCGACGCCCGGCGAGCGGCGGTGGCGCGGCGCGCGCCACTGCGACTGCGGCGACGGGTCGTCGAAGCCGAGGTCGATCAGGATCGAGGCGTCGCCGAGCGCGACATGGGCGACGTTGTAGCCCAGTTCGACCTCGCCGGCGGCGTCGGCCTCAGGCACGGCCGCGCGCCACACCGCCTCCGGCACCGTCAGCATCTTGATGATCGTCGACTGCCCCAATCCGGCGGAGATGACGCTGACGGTGGCGGCGCCGACCGCGCGTGACGCGACGAACGTGGCCGCTGGCTGGCTGGTCATCTGCGCCTCCCTGCTGGCGATCGTGCCGGTGGCCGGCATGCTAGCAGGCAGTCAGGGTGGCGACAAGCCGAGCCGGGACGAGATGATCCGCAGATTGCGCAGATTAGACCGATTTCGAATCCCATATCTGCGTAATCCGTGTAATCTGCGGATTCGTCTTCCCAGCGTCCAGGCGCCGTCACGTCCGGCTAGATCGGCGCGACGATCGCGATCGGCCGGTTGAGGTCGGTGAAGCGCAGCGTGTAGGCGCCGGCCGGCCCCTCGCCTTCGATCTTGCGGAGCAACTGGTCGCGCGTGCTGACCCACAGCCGGCCGCGCTGCTCGGTCTCGGTGTAGCCGAAGACGACGCATGGCTCGCCATCGAGCGTCTCCTGGCCCTGAGGCGTGAAGGCCGCCTGCTCGAACTCGCCGGCGATGTCGCGCACATCCGGCGCCAGCGACGCACCGGCGGCGCCCTGCAGCTTCGTCCACGGGCCACCTTGGCGCACGTAGGTGGACGCGCCGATGGTGATGATCTCCAGATCTCCCAGGACGACCCGCCGCCGGTCCGGCCGCACGTATTCGACCGTCAGGTCGACCGGGCTGCTCTCGCGCGAGTCGAGCCGGCCCAGCAAGCGGTAGCTATCCAGCGCCTCGAGCGCCGCCAGCGTGCGGCGCAGCTCGACCGGCGTGCCGGTGGCGGTGGCAGGCGCGCGGGTGGCGACCGGCGCTGGGGTGACCGTCGGAATGGGGGCCGGTGTTGGGGTGAGGCGCGGCAGCGCCGTCAGCGTGACCGTCGGCGCCAGGGCGGCGGTTGGGGCGGGTGGTGGGGTGGGCGTGGGCGGTGGTGGCGCGGCACAGGCCGCCAGCAGCACGGCGGCGATCAGACAGCCGCCAGCGCGGTGGAAAGGACGCGGCATGCGGGTGGCTCCTCCGGACGGAGCGCCTGCGCCGCCCAGGGCATTCTACCCGACTGCCCCTGCTGCCCGCCCGGCCCAGGAGACGGCGCGACCCCGGCCAATGGGGGCCGGGGTCGACATTGGGCCATCTCTTGCCTTGTGACCTGACAGGTCAAACGGCTGCGCAGCACGACATCGACAACGGTCGATAACGGCCTCCACCGCCTCACGGCGGCCGATCACCGCAACGTCGAGGCTGCGCTGCCGTGGCCGTGTCCAGCCCTCAGCACCATGCTACTGAGGGCCAACCCGATCCACCTGCCAGACCCGGTTGAGTACGTGGACCGCGATCATAGGCATCTCCTTACACGAAGGTCGAAACCTCGGATGATGCCAGACCGAAGTCTGCCTGAGCAGACTCTAGCAGGTTGGCGCCATGCTGTCAAGTCGTCAAATTCGATCATTTGTCAATTATAGAAATGACGAGCACTGGTCCTGACGTGCCCCGCCGGCACGGTGATGGCAGTCACCCCTAAAGTACTGCCGGGCTCTGGTCGATACCGTCAGTGTCGAGGGACCGGCGCGTCCAGTATCCCATCTGCCCGCAGGGAGTGCAGCAGCCTGCAAATGCCTCCGACTGGTCAGGGGACGTCGTGAACTGGTCACTTGCCTCCGCCACGCGGCGCTGGGTTCCCTGGCGGGACCCGGCCGCGGCATCGGCGCCACCGATCGACCCAGAGACGGGTCTGCAGTGCCTGGCGTCGCTGCGCGCCGCGGCCGAAACGGAACTGGCGCGCGCCGCCCGGTTCACCCGGCCGGTGGTGCTGCTGGCGATTGCGCCGCCACCGGGCGCCGTCACCCGCCACGAACTCCAGCGCTTCGCCGGCGGCCTGCGGCGGCACACGCGCGGCTTCGACCTGATCGGGCGCGATCAGGATGGTGGTTTCGTGTTGCTGCTGCCGGAGACGAGCCGGCACGATGCCGAGGCGGTCGCGGCGCGCATTCGCGAGCAAGCCGCCTCCTTGCTGCAGCAAGCCGCGTCGGCGGGAGACCAGCCATTGCGGGTCGGCCTCGCCGTCTTTCCAGAGCAGGGGATGCTCCTGGACGAGCTGCTCGCGGCAGCGCGCGCCACTGCGTACCGGACGGCGGACGTCGCGGCCGTGCCGTCCTGCCAGCCAGCCGCTCGCGACGCGGCGGCGCTCGATCGCTTCGTGCGCATCGTCAGTCTGACCGGTGGCTGCGTCCTGGCCGCCTCGCTCCCGTGGCTGATGTCGGCCGAGTTGCTGCTCGCGATCCTGCCGTTCATCGTCCTGGGCATCGTCGCCGAGCGGGTGACCAATCTCAACCACAGCGGCACCAGCGAGTCGCTCGGATCGATCGCGATCATGGCGGCCGGCGCCTTGGGTGGCCCGGCGGCGGGCGCCGTCACCGGCTGCATCGCCGGCCTGGCCGACTGGCGCGTCAACGCCAGGCCGCTGAACAAAGGTCTGTTCAATGCCGGCAATCTCACCCTCTCCGGCGCGGCAGCGGGGCTTCCTTACCTGTGGCTGGGAGGCCTCCCTGAGTTAGGGGGATCGCCGCTCATTCTGGTGCCCGGTCTCGTCGCCGGCCTACTCTGCTTCGTTACGAGCATGGTCCTATTAGCTCAGGTTGTGGCGCTGGCCAGCGGCAGTCGCTTCGTGACGGAGTGGCGGCTGCGCTGCAACTGGCTGGCGGTCTACTCGGCTGTCATGGGGGCGGTCAGTCTAGGCATTGCCTTGCTCTACCAGAGCTATGGTCTGACCGGTCTGCTGCTGCTGCTCGGCCCGGTGGCGCTCATCTACTATGCTCAGCGGCAATACATCACCCATACGGCTGCTCATGTGGCCGAGTTGTCGCAGTTGAACCGCGACCTGACCGGCAGCAACCAGCAGTGGACGGCCACGAATGAGCGCCTGGCCACGACTCTCGATGACCTGCGCCAGGCCAACGACTCGATGCTCACGGCACTATGCGAGGCGCTGGAGTTGCGCGATCAAGAGACCGAAGGACACTCTCAGCGCGTGGTGCGCTACGCCCGCGCCCTGGCGCTGGCGCTGAGCCTGGCGCCGGACGAGGTGCAGGCCGTCGTCCACGGCGCCCACCTGCACGACATCGGCAAGATCGGCGTCGCTGACGCCATCCTGCGCAAGCCCGGCCCACTGACGCCCGATGAGTGGATGGAGATGAAGCGCCACCCGGAGCTGGGCTATCAGATGGTCCAGCACATTCCGTTCCTGGCGCCGGCGGCGGTGCTGGTGCGCTACCATCACGAGCACTGGAACGGCCGCGGCTACCCGGCCGGGCTGATGGGCACGACTATCCCTATCGGCGCGCGCATCTTCGCCGTCGTCGACTCGTTCGACGCGATGACCAGCGACCGTCCCTACCGCAAGGCCATGGCCGTTGAAACTGCGCTGGCGGAATTGCTCCGCAACAGCGGCAGCCAGTACGACCCGGACATCGTCGCCGTCTTCTGCCAGATGGTGCGCGAGGGTACCCTGCCAGTAGAAGCTGGGCTGGACGCGGCCGAGTTGGCGTCCACGCTCCGATCGTCGGTCACCGTGCGCTCCCTGGCGCTTACGACGGTTCCGTCGCTGTCGTGAGGGTTGCCGGTGACGCGGCGGTTGTCCGGTAGGCACCGCGGTAGGCGTAGGCCAGCAGCCCGCCGGCTGCCAGCGTCACCAACCCCAGGACGGCGATGATCAATGCCGGCGGCCAGGCCGCCGTGAACCAGGCCAGCGCCGCGCCGCCGGCTTGGCCGACCGCCACCGCCCAGAACAGCAGGCCGAAGACGCGGCCCAGATACTGATCGGCGACGCCGCCCTGGATGGCGGTGTTCGAGGCGACATCACCGACCATGACAGCGATGCCGGCGACAAACAGCAGCCCGATCGCCGGCGCGAGCCACGGCGCTAGGCCCAGGCCGAGCGCGATCGCTCCCATCAGCCCAAGCATGACCAGCGTAGTGCGAACGTAGGCCGATGGCGACAGTCGCAGCGCTACCACGGCGCCCAGCAACGCGCCGCCACTCACCGCCCCATAGAGCACGCCCAGCCATGCCTCCGGGCCATGCCAGTGCGTGACCAGCAATGGCACAAGCAGCACGTTCAGGGCGGCGATCAGCGACCCGTAGAGCACCTGTGCCGCGAAACATACCTGCGCCACCCGGCTCTCTCGCACCACGGCCCAGCCTTCGGCCAGGTCGCGCCGCACCGCTCGTCCCACCCGCCCCGCCACTGGCCGCGCTTGCCCGCGCAACCCGGCCAGCAGCAGCGCCGATATGAGGAAGGTGCCAGCGTCCAGCGTGAAGGCCAGTTCGAGGCCGCCCGGTCCTAGCGCCAACGTGCCAAGCAGCGGGCCGAGAAAGCTGGCCATCTCCTTGACCGCGCCCAGCAAGGCGTTGGCGCTCGCCAGGCGTGGCGCCGGCACGAGGCCAGGCACGAGCGCCATTGCCGCCGGATTGTAGACGCTGGTTAGCACCTGCGCCAGCATCGTTACTGTCAGCACCCACCAGAGGTCGTTGGGCGAGCGTGCCAGCAGCAGCGATAGGGCCAGGCCCACCCGCGCCAGATCGGCGATGATCATCAGCCAGCGTCGATCGAGCTTGTCCGCCAGCACACCGCCGATGGGATAGACCAGCGCCCGTGGCAGGAGCTTGGCCAGCAACACCAGCGCTGCCGCGGCCGGATGCTCGGTCAGCCGCAGCACCAGCAGGATAAGCGCCACGTTGGTCAGCCAGTTACCCAGTTCCGAAATCGACTGTGCGAGCAGGACGCGACGATAGCCGGTGTAGCGCCACAGTTCCGTCACCGGTTGCGAGCGGCCCTGCAATGCGGCGATCACGATAGCCGGGTCCTTCAGTCTGCAGGCTGACAGCCGATATCACGAGGAGACATCACGGAGGGGTGTTGCAGCACCCCTCCGCTGATCGCTGGCGATCGGTGAGGCCCGTGCCAGCGAGGACAGACCACGTTAGCCCCATTTGCCCATGGCTCCCTCACCCCCCTTCTGATCCTTCACGCTCCTCGCCTGTGGGGCCGAGCGCGCGCGATCGGGATGCGTCGTCGATCGCGCGCGATAGGGATGTCGACTCCATTCGGCGCCGCGGGGGGCAAGCAGATGACGGCGCCTGAAAGCGCTCGTGCCGATAGCGGCGATGCTACCGGCCGAACGTCACGCTACGATACGGGACATCCGTCTCGAAGACGACAGTACGTTCGTACTGATTTGGTCGGTACCAACGTACTGCCTGCACGACCAGCCGCGCCGCTGTTAGCGGGCAGCCCACGGTTGAGGTCGATGGCAGTGTAGCCGGTTGAGCCGGCTGTGGGAAGAGGAGGCCGCTGGCAGCCGGCTCTCAGAAGGGAAAGAGGTCGGCCGCCAGCGCTGGTGGCAGCGGTGCGCCGTACTCGCACACCTCGAAACTCTCCGCGCAGCGGATGCGTCCGCCGCGCTCGGCTCCATAGCGCGCCAGCAGGGGTGCCCGCGCCCGATCGGCCTCCTGCTGGAAGCGGCGGCGCAGGCGCTCCCCCAGCCAGGCGCGGCGCTCGGCATCGCTCGTCGGCACCTGATCGAGCACGCCCGCATTGAACGGCAACCACTCGTAGAACTGAGAGGCGTGGCAGGCGATCGCCTCGAGCTTCTGCACCAGCGCGCCGTCGATATCGATCGCGATGTCGGGCGTGAACGGCGCCGGCCGCTCGAAGTGATCGCTGGTGTAGAGGATGACCGGGTTGCTCGGCAGGTGATCGGTCAGCGCGACCACGTTCGGCACCGTCACCATGTAGGCGGCGTCCTGCACCAGCAGCGCTGCCGCGCGGTGGTCGGGGTGGTAGTCGTACGGGCGCGGTCCCAGCACCAGATGCGGCTGGAGATCGCGGATCAGCTGGATCACCGCGCGCCGGTTCTCCAGCGTCGGCAGCAACTCGCCGTCGTGATTGTCGAGCAGGACGTACTCGACGCCGAGCACTTGCCCGGCGGCGGTCGCCTCGGCCTGCCGGCGCCGCGCCAGCGTCGCGCCAGCCAGCGTCTGGTGGCCGGCATCGCCGTTGGTGAGCGAGACGAAGCGCACCTGGTGGCCGAGCCGCGCCCACAGCGCGGCGACCCCGCCAATCTTCAAGTCGCAGTCATCCGGGTGCGCGCCAAACGCGATGATGCGCAACGGCTCGGCCATCTCGCCTCCTCCTGACCGGCTCGCCGCGCCACGAATGCCAGCGCCGCGTGTGGTCACGGTGAGATATACTGCCGCCGCTCGATCCCGGCAAGCCGTCGCTGGGCGCGATGCCGGCCACGGCCGGGACGGTGACCGGCGTCGAGACCGCGCCCGCGCGTCAGCAGGAGGAGAGATGCTCATGGCCGACCCGATCCGCATCGGCATCATCGGCTGCGGCCGCATTCTGCCGGCCCATCTGCGCGGCTACCGCCTGCTGCGCGAGGCCGGCGTCGACGATTTCCGCATCACCGCGCTGGTCGCCCGCCGCCCGGAGGATGCGCACATGTTCCGCGTTCGCGGCGAGGGGCCGCCGCCGCGCCCGCCGGTCAGCTTCAATCCCGCTGATCCGCTGGCCGCGCCGCATATCTACGTCTCTGACTTCCAGCCGGAGGAAGCCGCGACTGTCTACGAGACACCAGAGGCGATGCTGGCGGCCGGCGCGGTCGACGCCGTTGACATCACCGCCACGCTGCCGGTCCACCACACCGCCGGCCTGACCAGTCTGGCGGCCGGCCGGCACGCCATGATTCAGAAGCCGCTGGCCGTCAGCGTGCGGGCGGCGCGGCTGCTGGTCGATGCCGCCCGCGAGCGTGGTCTGACGCTCGGCGTGTGCGAGAACGTGCGCTACGCCGAGGCGCCCCGGCTGGCGCGCTGGCTGATCGACCACGGGCATCTCGGCGAGCCGCAGATGCTGGCCTGGGTGTCGGTCGGCACCAAGGAGTGGTCGCCGGACATTGTCGTCGCCGACACCCCCTGGCGGCATGTCAAAGTCATCGCCGGTGGCGGCCCGACGATCGATATCGGCGTCCACCAGGCGCACTGGCTGCGCTACGTGCTGGGCGAGGTGCGGACGATGACGGCGCTGGCGCGCACCTTTGAGCCAGAGCGCCGCCGCGTCGGGCCGGACGGCGCGACCATCGAACGGGTGCCGGCCGACGTCGAGGATGCCTATTTCGCGCTGCCGGCCTTCGAGAGCGGTGTCATCGGCAACCTGTCCTTCACCTGGGCCGGCCACGGTGAGATGACGGCGCTGCCGGACGGCGTGACCGTCTATGGCTCCAAAGGCGTGCTGAAGGGGCTGACGCTCATCCGTGACGACGGCGAGCGCGTCGACGTGCGGGCGCTGTTCGCGCGCGAGGCGACGGCGGCCGAGCAGGAGCGTCTCTTCCCGCTCGGCCTGAAGGACACCTTCGCACTCGGCTACCTCGACTGGCTGCAGGCGATCCGGGCCGGCCGCGACCCGGAGGCCAGCGGCGAGGAGGGGCTGCGCGACCTGGCGACGGCGATGGCGATCCTGGAGAGCGCTGAGGCGGGCACGTCCGTTGCCGTCGCCGACGTCCTCGCCGGCCGCGTCGATGCCTACCAGCGGCCGATCAACGAGTATTATGGGCTGTAGCCCGACTCGTCCGGTTCGGCAAAGAGCTGGATGTAGGCATCGTAGCGGAAGCGTCGATGGCGTTTCTGGCCGGTGACCTCGACCAGGATCCCCAGATCGACCAGCCGGCTTACCAGATGGTTGGCGGCCTGGTAGGTGGTGCCCGTGACCGCCTCGACGTCGTTGATCGATACGATCGGGCGCTCGTAGAGTTGCTCAAGGACGCGATGACCGTTGCCGGCGGCGCGGCCGAGTTGCTCGGTCAGGAGGGCGCGGTGTTCTTCCCGCATGGCGAGGATGCGGCGAGCCGTCTCGGTCGCCTGCGCGCTCACCTCGGCCACGCCACGGAGGAAGAAGGCAAGCCACCCTTCCCAGTCACCCGTGTCGCGCACTGCCTGAAGGTGATCATAGTATTCGGCCCGATGCCGCTTGAAGAAGTGCGCCAGGTACAGCACCGGCTTGGCCAGCACGCCACGCTCGCACAGGAGAAACGTGATCAGCAGACGACCCACGCGCCCATTGCCATCGAGGAACGGGTGAATCGTCTCAAACTGCGCATGTGCCAGCCCAATGCGAACCAGAATGGGGAGATTGGACTCGGCATGCAGGAAGCGCTCAAGATCGTTGAGCGCCGCTGGCACTTCGCTGGGCGGTGGGGGGACGTAGACAGCCTCGGCTAGTGTGCCGCCGCCTGGCCCGATCCAGTTCTGACTGCGGCGCAACTCGCCTGGCTCCAAGCGGGAGCCCCGGACCCCATGCAGCAGCCTGGCGTGGATCTCACGGATGAGGCGCACAGATACCGGCAGGTCCGTCAGCCGTGCAAGGCCATAGTTCATCGCATCGACGTAGTTGATGACCTCAACGACATCGCCGGGATGGGCCGATGACAGCAGGTGCGCCTCGGCGGCAAGCACGTCCTGCAACGAGCTCTGCGTCCCTTCGATCTGGCTGGAGAGAACGGCCTCCTTGCGCACATACATGAAGACGAACAGGTCCGGATTGGGCAACGTCTGGATCGAGCCATCGAGCCGGCCGAGCGCGAGATCGGCGCGCGAGAGGAGCGCCTGCAGTTGCCCTTCCAGGCGCACCGGCGGCGCCGGTGGCAGCGGGGATGGCAGGAAAGCACGATAGCCGGTTGGTTGGCGCACGTAGCGCCCGGCCCGGTCGGACCAACGTGTTGGTGGAATGGAAGTCGACTCGGACATCGCGGCCGTTCCCGGCGAACAGACAGGGGTCCATAGTAAAGCCACGCTTTAGCATAGCCGACGATGCCCTGCATATGTAAGCCACGCTTTACTATGCGGCGTCCCGTCGCGGCAACAGGCGTCGTCGCGGCTTGCGGGCTGACCCACTTGCCCTGCACAATACCGGTGCCAATCGTTCGTCCGGGCGTGGCCCCAGATCGAAGGGACCAGGATGAGGCTGCACGTCGCCGGTCGTGTCACCCGATGGGCCAGGATCGACCAGCGCCCACGGCGCCGCTGGCGACTCGGCCAATGGCTGCTTGTCGCGTTGGTGCTGGGGCTGGGCCTGCCGGTCGCGAGTGCCGCCCAGGAGAGCGCCTTCGGCGCGCTGGCCTTCGAGCGCGCCTGGCGGCGCACTGAGGCGCCGGTGGCCGCGGGCCGCGTCAGCCGGCCCTGGCTGTGGGGCGCCGCGCCGCTGGCTAGCCTGACCGAGCGCTTCGACGATGCCGGCCCGAGCGGCCAGCGTTTGGTGCTCTACTTCGATAAGGGCCGCATGGACCTGCCACCGGCCGGCGCGTCCGATGATGCGCCGGTGCAGAGCGGCGCGCTGGTGCGTGACCTGGCGCTCGGCCTCGTCCAGGTCGGCAGCAACCAGGTCCTCTTCTACGACCCGGCCTTCATTCCCGTCGCGGGCGACGACCAGCCGGGCGCCAACCTGACCGCGCCCCGGTACGCCGACTTCGCCCTGGAGGCCATTGGCGGCATCATCGTGCGCGGCGGCCTGCCGTTGCCGGCCAGCGCCGTTGGCCGGCCAGTGACAGCGACCATCCAGGCCGGCGCTCGCGGCGAGCGGGCCGCGGACGCCGAGCCACGCGTCACAATCGGCGCCTACGATGCGGCCAGTGGCCACAACATCGCCGCGCCCTTCTGGGACGCTTTCGCCGCCGAGGGGCTGGTCGTCGACCCGATCACCGGCGGCGATCAACAGGCGCCGCTGTTCGATTGGCGCAGCCTCGCCGGCGCGCCGCTGTCGGAGCCGGCCTGGACGACCGTCCAGGTCGGGGGCCAGCCGGCGCTGCTGCTGGTGCAACTCTTCGAGCGCCGTGTGCTGACCTACCGGCCGGACGCACCGCCGGGTTGGCGTGTCGAGATGGGCAATGTTGGCCGCCACGCCCACCAGTGGCGCTATGGCCCGCCGCCGACCGCGCCACCGGCCGTCGGTCTCGCGCCGCTGACCGCGGGCAGCAGGGCCCAGCGGCTGAGCGCGCCGCCGGTGACGCCGGCGACGCCGATCGCCGTCGATCGCAGCCTGCCGCCGAGTGTCAATGGCGCGGTCGCGCCGGGCGTCGCGCCGGGCGGCATCCGGCAGGTGTTGCTGGCGCGCGGCTTCCGCACCATCCACTTCATTGACGATACCGTCGGCGCGTGGCTGACCGCGCCGAGCGGGCGCGTCATCTCGCTCAACGACGACACCCAGCCGGCCGTCCCGATCCGCATCGCTGATGAGACGGCCGACGGTGTCATCCTGACGATCGACACGCTGCGGCTGGCCGTTGGGGTGTGGGCGCTGACGCTCCAGGCTGACGCCGACCCCGCGCGGCAGTCCATCCTCTACTTCCGCGTCACAGTGGAACCGCGCGAGGTATCGCTGGCGCAGGTACTCAGTCCGCTCTTCTGGCTGACCGCGGATGACGGGGGCGACTCGCTGCTCGCCCACGCCTGGCAGGAGGCACGTCGATGAGGCGCTCACCGGCCCGTCCGTGGCGCTGGCCGCTGCTGGCGCTGCTGCTGGCGCTCCTCGCCGGCGCGCTGCCGGCGCTGGCCGTGGCCCAGACGCCGGCCGCCGCCTTCGACCAGGTGGCTGCCGCCGCCGGTCCGGCCGTCTGGAGCGCGCCGCTGCTGGAGCGCGCCGAGGACGACCCCGACGCGGTCGGCGGCCGGCGGCTAGTTCGCTACTATCCCGAAGGCCGCATGGACCTGACCGACCCGCAGTCCGGCGCGAGCGGCGTCACCTATGGCCGGCTGGTGGTCGAGTTGGTGACCGGCGACCTGGCCGTCGGCGACAGCTACCGCCGCCGCTATGCCGGCGCCGATCTACCCGTCGTCGGGGACCGCGACCGGGCCGCCAACCCGGCCGCACCGACCTACCGCGCCCTGCGCCCGCTGCTGGCGCGCGTGCCCAGCGCCGTTGGCCTGCCGGTCGAGACGGTGCTGCTGCCGCCCGAAGGCAGCGGAGTGACGACCGCCGTCGTCGCCGCCCGGCGTGACCCGGCGCTCGGCCAACTGGCGATCAACGCCGTCTACATCGACGACACCGGCCACAACATCCCGGCCGTCTTCTGGCGGGCGCTGACCGCGCAGGGCGCCGCCGGCGGGCGCACGCTGACCTGGACTGCGCTCTATGGCTGGCCGCTAACCGAGGCCGTCTGGGTGCGCGCCGTTGAGGACGGTCGCGCCGTCGATGCGCTGGTCCAGCTTTTCGAGCGCCGCACGCTCATCTACCGACCCGGCGCGCCCGCCGGCCAGCAGGTTCGCGCCGGCGCCGCTGGCCGTGACTACCTGGCCTGGCGCGACCGACCGGTCAACTTGGCGCCCAACCTGGCTCCACCGGCGTCGCGCAATGGCCTGGCGCTGCCGGCTGTCGGCGAGGCGGGCACGGCCTTCCTCGTCGCCGGCAGCGGCTTTCAGGATGGCGAGCAGGTCGATGCCTGGCTCGAGACCGAGGGCGCCGTGTACCCTCAGCCGAGCGTGCGGCTGCGCCCCGGCGGCCTCTTCCTTGGCCGGCTGCGCACGACGCCCGTCATCACGGGCGCGCTGGAGGTGCTGCTCGTCGTGCAGGGCCGCGCCAGCGGCCACCAGAGCATTATCGGCCTGCGCGTGTTGCCGACCGACGGCCTGACGCCGGGCGCGGAGGCAATCGAGCCGGCCGACGTCCCGCCCGGCCAGGCGCGGGTCGTCCCGGCGCTGCTGCCTGTTGGCCAGGTCGGTGAGTTGCGTGCCGCTGGCTTCGCGCCGGGTGAGCCGGTCACCGCCTGGGTGACGACCGGATTGCACCGGGAAATCCCCTGGCGCGTCTATATCGAGAGCGTGCGCTTCCCCCGCCTGTCTGGTGGGCCGGCCGTCGCGCCGGTGCTGCGGGCCGACCCGGCCGGTCAGGTGCTGGCGGCGCTACCCGGGCCAGGCGTGGCGACGACTGGCATCTTCGCCGTCACACTCGTCGGCAATACGAGCGGCCAGCAGGCGATCGCCTACTTCCGGGCACGGGCCGGCGCGCCGTGGCTGACGAACTACCAGTACGGCGTCGAGCGCGCACCGGCCCAACCGGCCAGCCTGGACGGGCCGGCCGCCACCTGGCAACCGGCACTGGAGATGGACGACGAGGCAGTGCTCGATCCGGCGCTGCTGGCGACACTCCTGGGCAGCGCAGGGGAAGGCGATGCGTCATGAGAACCAATAACCGGCGCTTCCTGGCACGGCTTGGCGCAGTGTGGACGTCAGGTGTGGACTCTCCTGGCCCCTGTCACACCGCCGCGACACCAGGGCGCGGGTCCGGACCCGCGACTCGATTTGGCCGCTCACCCCGCGGTCACTGGCGCGCGGCGCTGCTGGCGCTGGCGCTGGCCGTGATGCTGTTGCCCGCCACCATTGCGCCGGCCGCGCCGCTGCCGATCGCCGTCGACGAGCTGCTGGCCGTGCCGGGCGATGTGGTAGTGACGCTGGCGACGCCGGCTGGCCCGGTGGCGACGCCGGCCGATCTTCCGGCCGAGATGCAGCCGTTGCTGGCGCGATTCGCCGTGGCCGAGGCGACCTGGCTGCCGAATACGGCCACCTATCGGCTGAGGGCCACGGTCGCCGCCAACCCAGGCGCGATGGCCGCCGCGTTCGCCGCCGCGCCCGGTGTCGTCGCTGCCGAGCCGAACTGGCTGGTGCGGCTGGCGCAGACTGGCCCCAACGACCCGCTCTACCAGGGCGGCAACCAGTGGCACCTGCGCCTGATCGACGCCGCCGGCGCCTGGGCGATCACGACCGGCGACCCATCGGTGCTGGTGGCCATCGTCGACAGCGGCCTGGACCCGACCCACCCCGACCTGGCCGGCAAGGTCATCGGTGGCTACGACTTCATCGCCGAGACGTTCACGCTGACCGATCCGGTCGGGCATGGCACGGCCGGCGCCTCGTGCAGCACCGCCAACACCGACGATGGGCGCGGGCTGGCCGGGCTGGCGCCGGGCGTGCGGCTGGCCGCGTTCCGCGCGCTCGGCACGCAGGGTGGGGCCAGCTTCGACGTCGCCCGCGGCATCATCGCTGCCGCCGATGCCGGCGCGCGGGTGATCAACTGCAGCCTCGGCAGCAGCGCGCCGGCGCGCTCAATCCAGGATGCCCTTGCCTATGCCGATCGCAAGGGCGCGGTCGTCGTCGTGGCGGCCGGCAACGGCGGCACCGCCCGCCTCAGCTTCCCGGCTGCCGAACGCGGCGTCATCGCCGTCGGTGCGACAAATTGGCGCGATGAGGTGGCGGCTTTCTCGCAGCGCGGGCCGCACGTGGCGGTCAGCGCGCCCGGTGCGGGCGTGCTGGGCGCGCGCGCCGGCGCCGAGCAGGCCGTCGTCAACGGCACCTCCTTCGCCGCCCCGATCGTCTCCGGCGTGGTCGCGCTGATGCTGTCGGTCGCGCCCTCGCTGACGCCGGCCGACGTGCGGCGCATCCTGGAGGGCACCGCCGACGACATCGGGCCGGCTGGCTTCGACCCGGCGGCCGGCTGGGGCCGGGTCAACGCCGCTCGCGCCGTCGCCGCCGCCCGCGCCGGCGACACGCTGCCCAACCGCCGGGCGCAGATCGCTGGCCGCGTCACCGGCGCCGACCCGGCCCAGGTCGTGATCGAGGTCGAGCCATTCGGCGAGGTCGTCCAGCCTGCTGCCGACGGTCGCTACGAGATCATCAGCCGCGGCCGGACGACGTACACGCTGCGCGCGACCGCGCGCGACCGCGGCGCCTATCGCGGCCCGATCAGCATCACCACCACCGGCCAGCTCGGCGAGCGGCACACCGTCGATATCGACTTCGATGGCTGACGGCGGACCCTGGCTCGTCGTTCCTGCAACCAGACCCCGACGCGGCGTGTTCTGAGTGACAGGCCCGATGCGTGACGGGCGCGTGGGTGTGAGCAGGAGGGACACCAGATGGTGAGCGAAACGATCAGCGTGGCGGCAGCGACGACAACCGTCGCCCATGCGGCGCTGGCAACACCGATCGGGCCGCTCGGCCTGTACGCGACCGACGCCGGGCTAGTGTCGGTCGCGCTGCCGAACGAGGCGCCGCCAGCGGCCGCGACGCGGCTGCGGCGGCATCTCGGCGCACTGCGACTGATCGACGACCGGGCGGCGCTAGCCGAGCCGCTAGCCCAGCTCGCTGCGTATTTCGCCGGTGAGCTACGGGAGTTCGATCTCTCCCTGGATGTGCGTGGCACACCCTTTCAGCGTGCCGTCTGGGCGGCGGTGGCGCGCGTGCCCTACGGTGCAACGTGCGCGTATGGCGACATCGCGCGGGCCATCGGCCAGCCGGCGGCGGTGCGGGCAGTCGGTCTGGCCAACGGCGCCAACCCGCTGCCGATCGTCATTCCCTGTCATCGCGTCATTGGTGCGAATGGCGCGCTGACCGGCTACGGCGGTGGGCTGCCCGCCAAGCGCGCCCTGCTGGCCCTGGAGTGTGGACAGCCCGCCCTGCTGTTGTGAGCGCCAGACCGGCCCCGCCGCACCCGCCATGCTGGGGTCGTCGGGGCAGATGTCGCGTGATCGGAAGCGGAACCCGCCGGCGGGAGCGGGGCAGGTGGCGTATGATCGATGCGGCGAGCGATCGCGCTATCGGTCGCGCCGAGCGCCGGGCTGCATGGCCGTAGATTGAAAGAAACCAGCCGCGCCCCCAGTAGGAGAGAATAGGAGGGGTGCGATGCTGACCGCGGCACTGCCCAGGCGCGAGGTCGACATGACGAGCGGGGTGGACCAGACCGACCGGGCGCTGGTGGCGCGCTGTCTGGCCAACGACCCGGCGGCGTTGACCAAGCTGGTCGAGCGGCACCAGCGCGATGTCTACGGCGTCTGCCTGCGCCTCACCCACGATCCCGACGCGGCACTGGAGCTGGCCAACGCCGTCTTCTACAAGGCCTATCGCAACTTGCGCGGCTTCGACGCCGACCGCCCGCTGCGGCCGTGGCTGCTGCGCATCGCCACCAACGAGACGCTGAATTATCTGCGCGACCGCCGCCGCGAGCAGGCCCAGACGCTGCCGGGCGACACGGACGCGCACCTGGCGGCCGTGCCCGGCGGTGACGACCCGGCCGCGGTGCTGGAGTCTGCTGAGCAGCGCGCGCGCGTGCGCGCCGCCGTGGCGCGCCTGCCGGAGCACTATCGGCTGCTGATCACACTGCGCTTCTTCAACGACCTGTCGTATGCCGAGATTGCCGACCAGACCGGGGTGCCGATCAGCACCGTCGGCGTGCAGCTCATGCGGGCCAGGGCGCTGCTGCGCCGGGCGCTGGCCGGCGAGGAGGTCACCGATGCCCTTTCATCCTGACGATCTGGTGCTGGCGACCTGGCTCGACGGCGCGACCAAGCCGCCGGCGGCGGCGACCGACCACGTCACGCACTGCCCTACCTGTCAGGAGCGGCTGGCGGTGCTGGCCGCTGAGGCGCGCGACTGGCGCGCCGCCCTGACACTGACGGGCGGCGAGCTATCGTACCTGCGCCAGGCCGACCTGCCCGGTCAACTGATTGACGCTGTCGCCATGAGTGCTGCCGTGGTGCGCATCGGCGCCGGCGCGCGCCAGCTGGCGCTGCTGCTGGCACTGGCGCTGAGCGTGGCTGTCGCCTGGGCGCTGCTGGCGCCATGGCTGGACGAAGCGCTGCTGTGGTTGGACTATCTGGTCGATGTGCCGACGCTGACAGTACTCCTGCTGGCGCAGGCGGCGGTCGTCTTCGCCGGCGGCCTGGTGGCGCTGGCCGACGATCCCGTCCCACTGCTGCTGAGCCAGGCGGCGCTCCTGGCGACTGTTCTGGTGCTCGGCGTCGCCTGGTGGCGCCGGCCGCGCCAGCTCTCTCCCATCACTGGCTGAACTCGGCCGGCACTCCACGCGCCGCTCCCCGGCGGCCCCGACTGGAAAGGACGACGGTCATGCCCTCCCCGCGGCCGGCGCTGCGCCGGAGTCTCCCTTTGCTGAGTGTGCTCATGGGCCTGCTGCTGGCGGTGGTGTGGGTCCAGCCGGCGGCGGCGCTCGAGCGTCGCAGCGGCCCCGGTGCGACCGTAGCGGCCGGCGAGACCATTGATGACGATCTGGCCATTGCCGGCGAGAGCGTCACCATCGGCGGCCATGTCACCGGCGATGTCTTCGCTGCTGGCTCGCGCGTCACTATCCTGCCCGGCGCGCGCATCGATGGCGATCTGCTGGCGGCCGGCGCGATGCTGACCGTCGGCGGCACGGTCGAGGGCGATGCGCGCGTCACCGGCGCGACCATCCAGATCGACGGCGCCGTCGAGCGCAATGTGACGGCGGCCGGCTCGCAGCTCACGCTTGGCCCGAGCGCCACTGTCGGCGGCAACTGGCTGAGCGGGAGCGAAGGTCTTACCCTTCAGGGCGCAGTGACCGGCAACGTGACGGCAGGCGCCGGCACGACGCATCTGGCCGGTGCGGTCGGCCGCAACGTCGAGCTGGGCGTGGGCCAGCTGGCCGTGCAGCCGTCGGCGCGCGTCGGCGGCGATCTGCGCTACGTGTCGCGGGTGGATGTGGCGGTACCAGACGGCAGCGTCCAGGGCCAGGTGCAGCGCACCGACCCGCCGCAGCCGCCGGCCGAGGAGCGCCGCCGTGGCCCGGACATCGGCGGCATCATCTTTGGGCTGGTGCTGCTGGCCGGCAGCGTTCTCGTCGGGCTGCTGCTCGGTTGGCTCGTGCCCGGCCTCTACCGATCGGCCCAGCAGGTGCTGGAGCGGCGGGCGCTGATCGCCTTCGCCCTCGGGCTGGTGGTGCTGATTGTCGTGCCGGTGGTGGCGCTGCTGTTGCTGATCACCGTGCTGGGTGTACCGCTGGCCGCGCTCGGCCTCGTCGCCTACTTCGCCGGCTGGTACATTGGCTGGTTGGTGGCGGCGGCGGCGCTGGCCGGTGTCGTCATCGGCCTGGTCCGGCGTGGCGTGGCGCCGGCCTGGGGCTGGCTGGTCGTGGTCGGCCTGGTCGGGCTGCACCTGATGACCTGGATCCCCTACATCGGGCCGATCATCACCTTCTTCGTCCTCTGCCTTGGCCTGGGCACGTTGCTGCTGCTGCTGAGCGACCGCTGGCGCGCTGCCGGCTCTGTTCCGGCCCCGCCGCTCGAAGCTGGCCTGCCGGGTGGCGGCGCGCCGCTGGCCGCCGGGCGCTAGTGCGGCCCCATCCGGTGCGCGACCCCGGCGGCTGACTGGGTCTCCGTCGGCCGTCGGGTTCTGCGTTACAATAGCGGTGGCTCCCGGCGCGACCCTGCTGGCGTGGCGGGGGCGCAGTCCGTCTCACGTCGGTGCGGTGCGATAGGGCAGACGATGACCTGGGTGATGGTGAAGGAACAGGCCCGCTCGCTGGCGCGGACGCTGGCGGTAGGTCTGGCGCGAACCGGCATCAGCCCCAACGGCCTGACGGTGATCGGTCTGCTGCTCAACGTCGCGGTCGCGGCCGTGCTGGCGAGCGGTCATCTGGCGGCTGGCGGCGCGCTGCTGTTGCTGGCCGGTGCGTTCGACATGCTCGACGGCGCGCTGGCGCGGGCGACGAACCAGACCAGCAAGTTCGGCGCCTTCTTCGACTCGACGCTGGACCGCTACTCGGAGTTGGTCGTCTTCTTCGGGCTGCTGCTGCACTTGCAGGCGACCGGCTTCCTGACCGAGGCGGCGCTGGTGTATGCCGCCGCGGCTGGCTCCGTGCTGGTCAGCTATGCCCGTGCTCGGGCCGAGGCGCTCGGCTTCGACTGCGAGGTCGGGTTGCTGGGCCGCCCAGAGCGGATCCTCGTGCTGGCGGCCGGACTGCTGTTCGGTGAGGTGGCGCTGCTGGGCGTGCTGTGGCTGCTGGCGATCCTAACCAACGCCACTGCCGTCCAGCGCATGGTCCACGTGTGGCGGCTGACGCGCGGCGCGTAGTCTGAACGGTGGCGGCGGGTCGCGCCACGTGACGCCTGCAAGGCCATCGCAACGCGCACGCGTGAGAGACGCCCGGTACCAATCGGCCGCCGCGTCGGGGGTCAGTGCCTGCTGTCGCGCCGCGTCGGCAGCGGGGTGGAGATGTGGGCGCTCATGGCCCACCTGCGTGGTGCTGGCGGCGATGCCGACCAGACGGCGGCGGACTATGACGTGCCGCGCGCTGCGGTCGCGGCGGCGCTGGCCTACTATCGCCAGCATCAGGCGGTCATCGACGCGCGCATCACGCTGAACGCCGCGTCGAGGGACGCGGCGGCACGCCCGACGTCGGGCGCGTGGAGAGCCATGGCCGCCCTCTACGCCGACCACAAATCGCGCTCGACCTGGCGCGGAGTTGCGCGAGCGCGATCACGATATCGTGACCGCGCGTGACCAAAGGTCGGAGGGCGCTGGCGATGAAGAGTACCTGCTGCTGGCCGCGCTGGACGGCCGGGCCATCCTCACGCGCAATGTTGCCGACTTCCTTCTGCTTCACCGGGCATGGCGGCGCTGGTCAGTCGCGTGGCGCGTCGGTCCGCCGGCGCGGCACGCTGGCATTCTGATCCTGCCCCAACCGCCACGGGCGCCACTGGCTACGTTGGCGACCGAGATCGACCGACACCTGGCGATGCGGCCGTTGCTGCACGACTCGGTCTGGGTCTGGACGGCAAGCGGTGGGTGGCGTGAGCGCCGGTGACGTCCCTGACGACGGCCACCCAGCTAGAACACGCTCGATTGCTGCCGACCCTACTTCGTGGCCCGAAACGCGAAGCCGGCGGCGATCGTCGGTGGCAGAGGGCATTCGGACGCCGAGCCACGAGCCCGGCGCGCTGGGCTCGCTGCGCTTGCTCGTCGTCCCACATTAGCAGTGGGGCAGCATCGTGCCGCGCCACAGCGACATACGGCACATCGCCCGCCCACAGGCGGGCCACCACAGCGACCCGGAGCGTCGGCCAGATGATCGGTCCGGTGAGGTCCACGAGCGTGAGATGCGGGTCGCGTGCCAACCGCTGGGAAGGACGTATCGCCGCCAGCGGCTGGGCGCCCCGGCGAGCCAAACTCGCGCCGATCTCAATCAGGAGCGCGCGGGGAGT
Source organism: Chloroflexota bacterium (assembly GCA_020849725.1). The sequence goes on along the minus strand of JADLAZ010000007.1, from coordinate 2,195 downwards.
GACGATGCGGCGGTCAGGGCCGGTCAGGAAGGCCGAGAGTCAGCGCTGGCTCTCGGCGTGATGCACATTCGGCGGCGCAGCAGACTCACCCACACTGGCGTCGGTGACGATCACCAGTCGGGCCGGCCTTCCCGCACCGTTTCCACCGCGCTGGCATCGGCAGGCCACCATTTCCCGATGTCAGTGGCGAGCCGCTGCATATCGGCCAGCAACGCCGCGCCCGCGGCCGCGCTCGGCTGCTCAGGCTCCACGGGCTCGATCCGGGCAATCGGCTGTCCGGCATCGGTCACGACGATCACCTGCCGTCGCCGGCGGGCCTGCCGGACGAGCCGCTCGGTCGCCTCGCCACTGCTTCGGCTGGCGACGGACGTTGTATCGTGCTCCCGGTGGAACTTGGACCGGCGTCATGATAGGGACCAGAAGGGAGCGATGATGGCGAGCGAGTTGGACGAGGCACGACTGCGGCCGGCGTGGCCACGCCGGCTGCCGTGGCGCACCCAGGCCCCTCTCGGCGGTCGCTCCGCCCCGGGCCAGACGCGGCCTGAGATCGTCCGCGGATGGCGCTTGCGAGGGCGGGGCAGTGTCCATTAGAATGCGCGGACGCAAACGCGGCGTGGCTCAGACCCAGGTGGGACCAGCGTTCAGTTTGGGAGATTGTGCCGACTCCCCCTGGGACCAGCGCCGACTCGGATCTTACTGATGTAGCCCGGAGGTCATAGCACATTGAATGCGGTGAAAGAGCTTGTTAAATCGGGAAAGACCGCGATCGGAACGGCTGGGTCGGCGACTGGCGATATGGCTATGCTGGCCGATGCCGGCTTTGATTTTCTGCTGTTTGATACGCAGCACTCACCCGTCGAAGTCAAGCAATTGATCCCAGCGATCGCGTCGATGCGCGGCACGAAGGCGACGCCGATCGTCCGCGTGAGTGCGAACCGCGCCGATCTCATCTGCTTCGCGTTGGACGCGGGTGCGCGGGGCATCGTGGTGCCCATGGTCAACACCGCGGACGAGGCCAGGGCGATGGTGAGGGCCTGCAAATATTCCCCAGATGGGGAGCGGAGCAACGCGGGCGTCCGTGGTGACTGGGGTGAGACGCGAGACTACCGTCACTATCTGGACACGGTCAACAAGGATCTCTTGATCGTCCCGATGATTGAGACTCGGCAAGCGATCGCGAACATTGATGCGATTCTCGGTGTTCCGGGGATCGATGTCCTCCTGGTTGGCCCGTCCGATCTCTCCATCGAACTTGAGGTGCCACTCGACTATACGTCCGCCACGTACCAAAAAGGGTTAGATACCATTGCTGCGGCGTGCGCGCGACACGGCGTCGTGCCGGGGATGTACTTCATCCCACCCGACATGGAGCCCGACTTCTTTGTGGAGAAGGGGTTCAAGTTCTTCACCTTGCCCTGGGCGCGCTGGGCGACCGAGGGCATCAAGCATGGGCTGGCTGGCATCAAGCGGTAGTCCCCCAGGAGCCCTGGTCACCAGCTCGGGCCGCATCCTGAGGTGCGTGACACGGAAGAGATTGGCGACGCGTGCGCGCTCCAATCGAGCAGTGCTTGGCAACCGCACGCCGGTACCTCATGACCCGCGCCTGAGGTAGTTCCATAGCCGGATATCGACCGGGACGGTGATCGGGCCATGGGCTGGGATGCCCGATTCCTGGCTCACGCCAACGGCGAGCCGTCCAGCCGCGGGTCGCATGGCCGGCAGCCGCTCAGATGCTCGCTCTCGGTCGTCGTGGGTGGGCGGATCGGGCGCGCCTCGTCGGCAGCGGTGTGGAGCTCTGGGCGCTCCTTGTCCACCTGCGTGGTGTTGGCAGCGACGCCGACCAGACGGCGGCGGACTATGACGTGCCGCGTGCTGCGGTCGCGGCGGCGCTGGCCTACTATCGCCAGCATCAGGCGGTCATCGACGCGCGCATCACGCTGAACGCCGCGTCCCTCGACGCGGCGGCACGCCTGACGTCGGGCGCGTAGGGAACCGTGGCCGCCCTTTACGCCGACCACAACATCGCGCTCGACCTGGCGCGGCACGCTGGCATGCTGGTCCTGTCCCCACCGCCACGGGCACCACTGGCTACGTTGGCGACCGAGATCGACCGTCACCTGGCGAGGCGGCCGTTGCTGCACGACTCGGTCTGGGTGTGGACGGTGAGCAGCGGGTGGCGTGGGCGGGGGGGGCCG
>JADLAZ010000006.1 GCA_020849725.1 Chloroflexota bacterium | reverse complement strand
GGAAGTAGCTGGCCGGATGGCGCAGGTGAACGACCAGCGTCCGGTCATCCGGCGCGTCGATGCCGACGTCGTCCTCGCTGCCGCCCGCCAGGCGCTCGCTGGCACCGGCAACGACGCTCAACACGTCGGGAGCACTGGCCGCCGTGGCGGGATCGAGCAGCCGCAGCCACGAGCGGCGGATGTCGTTCGCCACCAGTGGCGTCCCGTCACTGAACGTGAGGCCCGGGCGCATCGTGAAGGTATAGGTCATGCCGTCGTCGGCCATGCTCCAGCCCGATGCCAGTGATGGATAGGGCTGGCCACGCTCATCCAGCCGCGTCAGGCCCGCATACAACTGGAGCAGGAGCTGAACTTCGGCCGCGTCTCCGATGTAGGCCGGATCGAGGGTGCCCGCTGGGCCCGCCAGGTAGCGCAGCGGCGCTCCGGCCGCCTGCGACTGCGCCCCCGGCACCGATGCGACCACGGCGAGCAGGACCGCCGCAACGGCCCCCCAGGCGCGGGTCAACCGCCGCATGCCGTCCAAGCTGACTGGGTCAGGTGAGCGAGGGCTCGGCGCACGGCGGCTAGTATACGGTCGCCGTGCAGCACGTCCATGAGCATCGCTTTCGTCCACAACCGGCCGGTTCCCTCACTCTGCGCCAGTTCGTCGAGTCACTCCGACGCTGGACCCCGGAGATGCGTCAGATCGCGCAGATCGCGCTGACCCGAACGGAAGCAGAACGTCGCCAGTACCTCCAGGGTTTCCACGCCGGACATCACGAGCGCCCCGCGGGCCCGCACGACAGCTTCATGCGCTGGGCCTACTCCGATCCCCGTCTCGAGGATATCCCGCTCCTGCTCGCCGAGCTCGAACGGACCGATGACGACTACGCCGGCGCGCTGGAGCACGAGGCCGACGTGCTGGTGCGCGAGCGGGCCTCCGGCAAGGGTCCGGCGCAACGGGTTGCCGACTACCTGGCCCTGCTGGGCGTGGAGTCCAGCGACCGCGTGCGGGCCGCGATCGCAGGCCTGCTTCCGCCCGGCACGTCGGATGCCGCGGTGATCGCCACGATCCGCCAGATGCGGCGCCGTTGGCTCGAGCTCTACGGGGACGACCCATTCTTCGCCGAGTCCTGACCCGGCCGATCGCACGCGGCGTGGCTCCATCTCGTCGCCGTCGCCGCCGGTGGCTGGCTACCGGCCTCGCGCTCTTGGCGGTTGCCCTGGCTGCGGCACCGGTGGCTGCCCACGCCGAGCTGGTGAGCGCCGATCCGCCCATCGACGGCTCGGTGGCCGAGGCTCCCGCCCTCATCCGCCTCACGTTCAGCGAGGCGGTGGACCCCGACCATGTCGGAGTGCAGGTCTCCGATGCTCGCGGACAACCGGTCGTCGGCCTCGGCTCGCCGCTGGTCAGCCCCAACGGGCTGATCGTGGCGGTCGAGGTCAGCGGACTGGAGCCCGGCGTGTTCACCGTGAACTACGAGGTCGTGTCCGTCGACGATGGTCACGACACGACGGGAAGTTACGCGTTCCTGTTCGACCCGACCGGCGCCGCCCCGCCGCCGGCCGACTCGTCATCGAGCGCTTCGCCGTCGGTTGACGGCCTGACCGTCCTGGCCCGCTGGATCGGGCTGGTGGGGCTGCTGATCGGCCTGGGCAGCGTGCTGATGTGGTGGAACGCCGGGCGCCATGTCGCCGCCATTCACAGCGCGTCTCCGCCGCTGACGCTGGTCGGCATCTCGTCGCTGGTCGGGGCTGTCGGCATCGCCGGCTACGTCGCGCTGGCCGCAAGACCTCTGCCGGCCACCGGCATGACCCTCGACCCGGTGGCGGCCTTTGGCTTGACGCCATTCGCGATCGCCATGCGCGTTGCCATCGGTGCCGCGCTGGCGAGTGCTGCTGCCTGCTGGGTCGGCAGGCACCGCCGCGATGCGGGGGCGATTCCGGCAATCGCCGCCAGCCTGCTCGCCATGTCCCTGGCGGGCATGAGCGCCGCCGGCCACGCCGCTGCCGCCGGTGGCCCGGCATTCGCGGCCCTTGACTGGATCCACCTGGCTGCCGTCGCCGCCTGGCTGGGCGCATTGCCGGCCGCCGCGCTCCTGGCGCATCGGGCCGGGGACGGCTGGCGTTCGGCGCTGCGCGACCTCCTGACCCATCACGGCCGAATGGCGATGGTCGCGGCCCCGATCGTCGCGATGTCAGGCATCGCCAACTCCTCGGTCGTGCTTGGATCGAGTCGAGATCTCGTCGCCAGCGACTACGGCAACCTGCTGGTGGCCAAGGCGCTGCTGCTCGCAGTCGCCCTAGGCATCGGTGCCGTCAATCATCTCGCCCTGCGCGGCCTCGGCCGCGCGCGCGTCGTGATGCTCGTCTGCGGCGAGTTGCTGGTCGCGGTGGTGGCGGTGGCTGCGGCCGCCACGATGGTCACCATCCAGCCGGCCTCGGCGCGCGACACTGTCCTGCACCCCCCACCAGTGTCACCCGCGCACTTCTTTGACACCACCGATGCCGGACGCGTGCACGTCGCGGCCACGTTGCCGGCACCCGGACGCCAGACATACAGGGTCACGATCACCGACCCGCAGACCGGTGCGCCGGGCCTTGACGTTGCCAGCGTGTCGCTGGAGTTCGTGCCGCCGGGCGGCTCGGGCGTGGCGGCGCGTCGCGTGAGGTTGGAGCTCGACGAGCGCAACGCGGTGTGGGTGGCGACCGGCGACTACACCCCGCTGCCCGGCGCCTGGCAGCTCGGACTGGTGATCCAGCGTGACGGACTGCCCGACGCAGAGCGGCGTTTCCCCCTGGAGGTGGTGGCGCTGGACGCGCCCGAATCGGGGCCACCACCACAGACCGGCATCATGGTCCCTCCCCCGTTGGCCCTCGCCTGGGCGATCCTGCCGGACGGCCCGCTGGCCTGGGCCCCCGCCGCGGCCGCGCTGTTGATCCTGGGCCTCGTGGGCCTCGCCGGGCGCCGCCTGCGCGGCGGCGGAGGGCGTGCTGCTGGCCCGATCCGGATGGCGCGTGCTGCCGTCGCGGTCGTGGTGCTGGTGACTGGCCTCGGCGCCGCGAGCCGCGTGCTGGTCGACGCCGCCAACGCCCCCTCGGCCGCGGCTCTGGAAGCGCAGCCGGCCCTGGAAGCGCCGGACCTGGCGGCCGGCCGTGCGCTGTACCTCGCCAACTGCTCGGGGTGCCACGGCCCGACCGCACAGGGCGGCGGCACGGTCAGGACCCTGCCGGCCGCCGGGTCAATCGAGGCGTTCGTGCGCGCGGCATCGGACGCCGCGCTGTCGTACCGTATCGCCTACGGCGTGGCCGGCACGGCCATGCCCGCCTTCGCCGGATCGATGACCCTCGAGGAACGGAGCGACCTGATCGGCTATCTCCGGGATCGATTCGAGGGCGACTGACCGCTTCGCAGGAGGGTGTCGAACCGATGCGCATCACCTTCGCAATCCTCGGGCTCTGCCTGCTGGCAGCCTGCGTCAGTGACGCCAGGCCGTCGAACTGCGGCGAGCCGACGGCGCGCATCGAGATCACCGTCAGCATCGAGTCGATGACGCCATCCAAACTCGATGTCTGCCGCGACCAGGACGTGACGCTCGTCATCGCCTCGCAGGTGGACGGGTTCCTGCACGTCCACGGCTACGACGAGGTCGTGGGGGTTACCGAGATCTCGACTGACGACACCAGGGAGGTCGACTTCAAGGCCACGCGGGCCGGACAGTTCCCGATCGAGCTTCATCCGGGTAGCGACCCGACCGGCATCGAAGTCGGCATCCTCACAGTGCATGAGCCGTAGAACGCGCGCCGGCGCCGCGCTGGCTGCCGGAGTCACTACGGCCCTGGCACCGGGTATCGCGGCCGCGCACGCCATGGGCGATGGCACCTTCCGCCTGCCGGTCCCGCTGTGGCTGTATCTCGCGGGCGCTGGGCTTGCGGTGGCGGCCTCGTTCGTGGTCGCGACCATCATCTCGCGCCCCTCTCCCGACCGACCGGCTTACGAGCTGCGGACCATCGAACCGGGTGCCGCCTTCGTCGCTCGCGCCATCTGGCGCAACGTCGGGATGCTGTGGTGGTACGGCGCTATCGCCGTGGGCTTCGTGGTGGGCGACATCTCGCCGCTGCCGGCGGTGCTGCTGTGGATCGGGATCTGGGTGGGGCTGCCGATCGCGGCGGCCCTGCTCGGCAATCCATGGCCCTCGCTCAGCCCGTTTCGGACCACCTTCGCCGGCCTGACCTGGCTGGCGAGCCGATTCGGGACTCAGCGCCTGGACCTCGGCCTCGCCTACCCGACCGGGCTAGCGCGCTGGCCGGCCGTCGCCTTCTTGGCGGCGGGCATCTGGGCCGAGCTCATCGGCCCCGGCAGC
>JADLAZ010000005.1 GCA_020849725.1 Chloroflexota bacterium | reverse complement strand
GCGTGCGCGGCGGCCAGCGACACGCCCAGGATGGCGTTGGCGCCCAGCCGGCCCTTGTTCGGCGTGCCGTCGAGCGCCAGCATGGCGGCATCGAGGCCAACCTGATCGAAAGCATCGCGGCCGATGATCGTGGCGGCCAGCGCCTCATTGACGTTGGCGACCGCCGCCAGCACGCCCTTGCCGCCGTAGCGGGCACGGTCGCCATCGCGCAACTCGACCGCTTCGTGCGCGCCGGTCGAGGCGCCCGAGGGCACGGCCGCGCGGCCGTGCCCGCCGCCGGCCAGCGCGACCTCGACCTCGACGGTCGGGTTGCCACGCGAGTCGAGGATCTCTCGCGCGCGCAGGCGCGTGATCGTGCCCAGCCCCGCCGGGGTTGTCGGCATGGTCGTCACCCTCCCCGCCCGCTGGTTCACGGCCTGGGCGGCGCGGGGATTATATCAGCCGGCCCTTCCTTCGAACCGCTTACCTTCTTGTCGTGATGGTCGTGGAAGCCACTGACGCCGATAGCTGGCGCGGCGTCACCTGACGATGACGAGACCATGATGAGAGAGATCGCCGAATCGGTGCGCTCGACAGCTACGTCGTCCGACCAGGCCGATCTAAACCGAAGCCCAGACGGGATGCCCAGGCCACCGTGGGGGCGGTTCGCGAACCGCCCATGCGCTACGCAATACGAAATATGCTATTCCCATGCGCGCTTCGGTATAGTCTCGCCCCAGGCCGTCGCGCGGCGCACCAGCAACACACCTTCGTCTCTCTGTGTCAAAGCGTGCCATGTCGATGATCGGAAACAGCAACGAGCTAATGGGCGTAGACTGTAGTAGAGCCGCATCCTGGGGCGCGGGAGGCCGGACCGGGAGGGAGGGACGCCCGTGGGTACAGGCACGCGTGGCCTGTCGGTGGTGGTCGTGCTCGGGCTGCTGCTGGGCATGCTGGCCATGGGCGGTGTGCCGCGCGCCCAGGCTGACATCGTCGTGAGCGCCAGCGCCGCTAGCCTGCCCGTCTACGACCTGCTGGAGTTGACCTTCGATCTACCCGACCTGAGCATCGACCCCGACGACCCGGCCGCCCTCAATCCCTACGACCCGGCGCAGGTCGATCTCTGGGCGGTGATCACCGGGCCTGACGGCTGGGTTGAAGAAGTGCCGGCCTTCTGGGCCGGCGCGGTGACCGTCGCCGACCTGGATCACATCACGCCCGTGACCGGCCAGGGGCACTGGCAGGTGCGCTACGCGCCGCGCCGGCCCGGCGGCTACGCCTACCTCCTGGAGCAGCGTCTACCCAGTCCCGCCCGGTATCTGGCCGCGGGGAGCTTCGCCGCCACTCCGGCGGCCGTGCCCGGCTACGTTCGGCTGGACCCCCAGCGTCCGACCCGCTTCGTCACCGACGACGGCCGCGCCTTCGTCCCGACCGGCGTCAACCTGGCCTGGAACGACTGGTTCAGCTTCTATCCGCAGCACCTGGCCGGTTTGGCAGCGGCCGGGATGAACTACGCCCGCGTCTGGCTGCCGTCCGGGTCGGCGGCCAACTTCGCGCTGGAGTGGACCGGCAACCTGCGTATCTCCCAGCAGATCCAGGGCCAGGGGGCCGGACCAGGTCGCTACCTGGCGACGTCCGGCTACCGGCTCGACCGTCTGCTGACCGCGGCGCGTGACGAGGGCGTGTATCTCCAGTTGACGCTGTTCACACCGCAGCAATTTAGCGACTGGCGGGCCAACAACCCCTACCTGGCGCCCGATGCGCCAGCGGCCACCTTCTGGCAGGATGCCGAGGCGCGGCGACTGGCGCGCAACTATGTGCGCTATGTCGGCGCACGGTACGGGGCCTACACGAGCCTGGCGACCGTGGAGTTCTGGAACGAGCTCGACCAGGGTCAGTTTGACCGGCCGCTGGAGGCGATCTCGCCCTGGCTGATCGCCGGCAGCACCGATGAGACGGCTAAGGCGGCCCTGGCCGCGTGGCACGACGAGATGGTCACCGCCTTGTTCCGGGTGGCGCCCCGCCGGCCGCTGACGGCCACCAGCTTCGCCGCCTTCGGCAAGTTCTCCACCGATAACGAGGGACGGCGCACCTTCCGGACGCTGCCGATGCTCGACAGTGTCCAGCCCCACTGGTACAGCACCGATCCGCAGACGGTCCACAACTGGGTGACTGACGCGCGCTGGGCGGTGGCCAACACGGCGCGCGGCTACCTGCTGGGCGAGTACGGCTACCATGACGACGACGCCTACCCGCCGCCGGACCAGCCGGGCCCCGATCGCCCCAAGTTGCGCCGGCTCAATCATCATGCGTTGTGGGCGCCGTTCCTCATCGGCGGGACGGCCGGCCCGCCGCTGCTGTGGCGGCTGAACTGGTGGTTCGACCCGCCCGACGACATCCGACCGAACTACTCCCGCTTCAGCGCCTGGCTTGGCCCCGAGTTGCCCTACCTGCGCGACCTGACCTTCCAGTCGATGGATATTGGCGAAACGGTGGATGGCGGGGGGTATGTTGGCCCCACGCGGGCGTTGCTCTCCTTCTACAACCGCAACGCGTCGTGGACCGAGGATGACGACAGCGCCATTGCGCCGGCCGCCGGCCTGACGGTCCAGGCGCCGCTGACGGATGGGAGCTATCGCGTCGAGTTCACCGACCCGCAGACCGGGGACATGGTCGACAGTCGCGACGTGACGGCGGCCGATGGTCAACTGATGCTGGCGCTGCCAACCTTCGTGCGCGACCTGGCGGTCAAGGTCTACCGGCCGGGGGAGGCGCCGCCCGCGCCGCGCCCGCTCCTGGATCCGGCCGCGCCCACCCCGACGCCAACAGCCACACCGACCCCCTCGGCAACGCGCACGCCGACCCCCACCGCCACCCCGCCAGGCGCTCCGCGGCTGACGCTGGCGGCCAACCAGGTGACCGCCAGCGTCAGCGCCGCCGGCAAAGAGCCGGCGCGGTTGGTCGACGGTAACGTGCAGACCGGCTGGGAGACGCCTTACTCAAGCAGCGCACCCCCGGCCAGCGCCTCGGTGACGATCAGCCTGGGCGCGGCCGTGACGGTAGACCAGATCCGCTGGCGTGTCGGCACGGCGACCTGGTTGCAGGAGCTGACGGTCGAAGGCTCGGTGGATGGGACGACCTTTGCGCCGCTCGCGCCATCCTACCCAGTGGCGACAACCGGTGGGTGGGGCTTCAGTTGGCGCGGTCTGGCGGTGCCGGACCAGCCACTTCGCGCCATCCGCCTGAGCCTGGTCAACACCGGTCCCGTCGGCAAACTCGGTGACCTGCAAGAGGTCGAGGTCTACGGCCGTGTGGCTGACCCGACCGCCACGCCACCAGCCACCCCGACGCCGCCAGCGACCTGGACGCCGACGCCGGCAATGACGCCGACAAACACGCTGACCGTGACTCCCTCGGTGACGCCCGCGGACACCGCGGTCCCAACGCCGACCGCCACCGACACGCCCAGTGCGACCCCGACTGACACGCCGACCATCACCCCGGCCGACACACCGACACGTACTGCCACGGTGACGCCGGCCGTCACGCCGACGCCGCCGGCGCTGCCGGTGTTGCTCAGCCCAAACAATGGCGCGAGCGGTGTCGTCCTCGGCGCGCCCACCGTCCTGCACTGGCGCGACCCCGGCCTGGGCGCGGCCGCCGCCAGCCACTTCCGGCTGCACGTGCGCCAGGGCGGCGCCACCAGGCTGCTCGCCGAGCGGCCGGCCAGCGCCTTCACCGTCGTCGGCAGTGGACCGAGCGGCACGGAGTACGCCTACACGCTCACGCCGGCCGAGCTGACCGCCTTTACGCCAAACACGCTCTACAATTGGCAGGTCGGCGGTCGCAACGGCGCCATCACCTACTGGAAGAACGCCGCCCAGCGCACCTTCACCACCGGCGCCAGCCTGACGGTCGACACCGGCGCGGCCACGCCGACCGTCACGCCGCCACCACCGGCCAGCCCGGTGGCGACCCACACGCCGACGACCATCCCGGTCTGGACCAGCACGCCGGTCGCGACGCCCACGACCACGGCCACCGTCCGCCCGACCGCACCGCCGCCGCCGGCCCTGGTCGCGCCAACCACCACCGCCCCCGCCGTCGACCGCGCCCACGCCGTCCTCGACTGGCAGGACCCGGGCGAGGGCACGGCGGCCACCGCCACCCGCTTCCAGGTCGTGATGAAGGCGAACTGGGCAACGGTCCTGACGCTGGAGGTCGCCGCCGCCGATCTGGAGCGCGTGCCGTCCGTTAGTGGCCCACCGCTCTACCGGCTGCGGCTGGACGCGCTGCCCACGCCGCTGACGCTGGACCCGAGCACCGTCCACCGCTGGCAAGTCGGCGCGCGCAACGCGGCCAACCCTGGCTACTGGAAGACGAGCGCGCTGGCGGTGTTCACGACCGGGCCATGACGGAGCGTTCCCACCCGCCGCGCGCCGCTCACCTCCATCAGACGGTGGCCAGCGGCGGCACCAGCATGCCGCCGTCGACCAGCAGGCACGTGCCGGTGACGTAGCGCGACTCGTCAGAGGCGAGGTAGACGGCGGCCATGGCGATGTCCTCCGGCTTGCCGGCGCCGAGCGGCACCTCGCCGAGGATCTGCACGTTGGCCTGGTCGTAGCCCTCGCCGCGCTCCCCGGGGTGGAGCCGCACGTCGATGAACCCTGGTGCGATGGCGTTGACGCGGATGCGATGCTCGGCCAACTCGCGCGCCTGACTCATCGTCAGCCGCCTGACAGCCGCCTTCATCGAGCCGTAGATCGCGTCGTGCGCCCAGGCACGTTCCTGATGGACCGACGTGATATTGATGATTGCGCCGCCGCCGCCCTGGGCGATCATCTGGCGCGCGGCGTGCTGCCCGCCGACGAAGGCCGCTCGGAAGCTGAGATACAGCCCCTGCTCCACCTGCTCCTCAGTCACGTCCAGATAGTGCGTCCACCCACCGCCGCGCCGCCGGCCGGCGTTGGCATTATTGACATAAATATCAAGCCGGCCGAAGCGAGCGACGACGGCCGGAAACAGCGCCGCGATCTGGCGCGTCTCGCCCATGTCGGCGTAGAACAGGTCGGCCTCGCCGCCGGCGGCGCGGATCGTCGCCACCGTCTCGCGCGCGCCCTCCTCCGAGGAGTTGTAGTTGACGGCGACCTTCGCCCCCTCGCGAGCGAAGGCGATAGCCGTGCCCCGACCAATACCGCGCGACGCCCCGGTGATCAGCGCGACTTTGCCATCCAGACGCATCTCAACCCCCTTGCCACACGTGACGAATCAGTGGACGCATGAGCGCCATTGCTCGGTGGTCATTGTCGCAGATCTGCCCCGGTGCAACAGGCGGTCAGCGCCGGAGCGCCGTCGTCCGGCGCTGACCTGCAAGCCCGCCGTCATGAGAGCGCATCAGCGCGCCGAGATGCGCCTCAGGAGATCGACGTCGAGTGTCGCCATAGCGACATCCTGGCAGTGGCGGCGGGATGCGCGTCACATGCCTGCGTGACGGGTCCGGGGCCAGCACCTGACGTCGCGCCGGCGGGGCCTGACCGCCACGAACCCGCCGCCGCGGGTTGGCCCGGGCCCAGCCCAGTCCGCGCCGGCGGACTTCGTGGCCACGCAGCGCCCCCCAGACGCAGTTTCGACCGCCGGCCACCGGCCTGCCGCGCACGACTTTGACGCGCACTCGTGGCGGCGCCGCCGGTTGCGGGCGCGCCTGGCTGGGGCTAGGCTAATCCAGCCACCACTGCGGCCAGGTTCAGTTAACCGGATCGAGGGAGGGACGGCCATGTCGGCGTCGGTCAGCATCATCTATGACGTGGCCGTGCCGCTGGCCGACGGGACGACGCTCAGCGGCAACCTGCTGCTGCCGGCGCCGCTGGCCGATGGCGGACGCTATCCCGCGATCCTCACCTTCATCCCCTACCTCAAGGATGGCTGGGGCGGCCGTGGCCGGCTGGAGGGCATCCAGCGGCACTTTGCCGCCCGTGGCTACGCCGTGCTCCAGCTCGACTTTCGCGGCATCGGCGGCTCGTCCGGTGTCAATCCGTACCCCTTTCAGGGTCGGGAGCGGCACGACGGCCACGAGGCAGTGGAGTGGATGGCGGCGCAGCCGTGGTGCACCGGCGCGGTCGGCATGTGGGGTCTGTCCTATGGCGGCATCACTACCCTGGCCGTGGCGTCGACCCGGCCGCCGCACCTGCGAGCCATCGCGCCGGTTCATGCCAGCGACGACAACTGGGAATCGCTATTTGTCCATCGTGGCTCGCGACTGATGTTCTGGGCCGACCCGCACTGGGGGCCGATGATGACGGCCAATAATCTGCTGCCGCCCTTGCGCGGCCAGAGCGAGGATGGCCTCTGGCAGCGGCGGTGGCGCGAGCGCCTGGACGGCAATACGCCCTGGCATCTGGTCTGGCATGGCCCGCCGCCCTGGCCCGGTTACTGGCAGGAGCAGATCATCGATCCCGGCCAGATCGAGACGCCGACCTTCATCATCGGCGGCTGGCACGACGCCTATCCCGACGACACGGTGCGCGTCTTCAATGGCGTCCGTGGTCCGCGCCGGCTGCTGATCGGCCCCTGGAAACACGAGTTGCCGGACGATGCCATGCGGGCGCCGGTTGGCGCTATCGCCGAGATGGATCGCTGGTGGGACCGCTGGCTGAAGGAGATCGACACGGGTGTCGAGCGCGAGCCAGCGGCGACCATCTATGTCCAGGGCGCCGACCACTGGCGGCACGAGGCGGAGTGGCCGCCCGCGCGCTGTGTCGAGCGGACCTTCTTTCCGGGCGCCGATCAGACGCTGACGCCAGCGCCTACAGCGGCGCCGGCCGCCGGCTATGCCTACGACGCGCGGGCCGGCGTGGCGAGCCTGGCCTACGATGCCTGCGCGCTGGGCATCGTCTATCCGGCCGACCAGAGCGCCGACGATCATCTCGGCCAGGTCTCCACCGGCCTGCCGCTGGTCGAGCCGCTCGAACTGGCCGGCAGCCCGATCGTCGACCTCTATTTCTCGACCGACGCGCCACTGGCCGACATCAACCTGGTCGCCAAGCTGTGCGAGGTTCAGCCTGACGGCCGCTCCTTCCTGATCACGCATGAGAACCTGAATGCCGCTCGCGCCAGCGCTGTCGGGCAGCACGATGGGCAGCCGGTCTATCTGGCCAGTCTGCCCCTGCGCGGCACCTGCTACCGGTGCGCGCCTGGCCACCGGCTGCGTCTGGTCATCAGCGGCGCCAACTTCCCCTACATCTGGCCGACGCCGCGGCACTACGCCCTGAGCATCCACCGGATGGCGCCGTATGCCACGCGGCTGCGGCTCCCGGTGGCGCCGCCGGCCGCCACCCCACTGCCGGCGCCGGTCCTCCCGCCGGCCGTCGACTATCGACCGGCGAGCCAGTTGGAGAGTGGCGCCCGCTACCGGGTGGTCCAGGCGCTAACCGAGCCGACTGTGACTGTCGAAGGCGAGCGCTGGGGGCGCACCCAGGTCGAGCCGGGCGCGGTCCTGGTGCGTCAGCAACGCTTCAGCATGACGGTCGACGCCGATCATCCCGACCGCGCCAATGCGCGCGAGACAGCGGTCATGCGGCTGGAGCGGGCCGCCAGCGCCATCGAGGTGCGGGTGCAGAATGTCGTCCTGCTCAACCAGATCGCGATCGAGGTCGAAATCGATCTGGACGGCACGCCGTTCTATCGCCGCCGCTGGAGCAAGGACTGGTAGCCGTCCGCCGGGCCGCGCGTAGCGTCGTGCGCCCCCGGCCTCACGACGAGGCGGGATACATGCGGGGCGCGCCACTGACGTCGGCCAGCCGGTAGCCGGCGCAGAAGTCGGCCAGCCGCTTGCTGGCCAACTCGACCAGTTGCCGACCCTTCTCGGCGCTGGCCTGCGTTGGGTCGCCGTGGACGCCGCTCGTCCAGGCGCCCAGCAGGGGCGGCAGCGCGACCCCGGTCCCACGCAGCAGTCCCTCGTCGAAGCCGGGCAGGAATGGCCACCGATCGTCGCGCACGGCGGCGGCCATATTGACCCCCTCGCCGACCAGATGCAGGTAGAGCGACGTTTCGGCCTCGCAGGCGTGCCCAACACCCTTGGTGTCGCCGGTCAGGATGGTGGTGAAGTCGTCCTTGATGAGGTCCCACCAGGAGCAGTAGGCCAGCGGCTGGCCGCTGGTCGTCGCCTGCGCGGCCACGGTGGCCATGAGGGACACATTGCCGCCGTGGCCGTTGACCAGGATGATCTTGTCGAAACCATGATGCCCGATTGCCTGGGCGGTCTCGCGCACCACGGCCTGAAAGGTCGCGACGCTGAGCGTCAGTGACCCGGCGTAGTCCATGTGATGCGGTGAGTAGCCCGACCACACGCCCGGCGCGACCAGGATCGGGAAGCCAGTCGCCTGCTCGGCGGCCTGCTGGCAGACCGCTGTTACGCAGACCAGATCAACATCGACCGGCAGATGCGCCCCGTGCTGCTCGGTGGAGCCGAGGGGCAGCAGGACGACGGCGCCGGCCTCACGACAGGCGGCGATCTCATCGCGGCGGAGGCGTTGCCAGATAGGCGTTCGTGGTCGCATGTGGCGTCTCCATTCCGGCGTGATCGGCGACCGCGGTTAGCGCGACGGGCCGCGGTCCGTGTCGGTCTTCTGGGAGCGCGCGCTGCCGGTCTGTTCCTCAGGAGCGGTGTCTGGGTCCGGCGCCGTGGGTTGGGCCGGTGACTGACGTCGCGCCTGGGGGCGCCGCGGCGCCACAACGACCGCCGTCGCGGACTGGGTTCGGCTCGGGGCCAGCGCGCGCCGGCAGGCTTCGTGGCCGACAGGCCCTCCAGGCGCGGTTGGAACCGCCGACCACGACCGCCGCGCACTCACTTCCGCGGGCGCCGTTGCGGCCCAGCGCAACAATACACTACAGTGAGGCGATGGGGCTGGCTACGGACAGCACGCAGTCAGGAGGCGACATGATCGTTGATTCGCACACCCACCTCTTCGCACCCGATACCGTCCACTACCCGCTCGCCGATCCGACGGCCGCCTATCGCCCCCTGACTGATGGCTCGGTTGACCTGCTCCGAGCGCAGATGACGGCCGCTGGCGTCGATCGGGCCGTCACGATCTCACCCTGGCCCTACCGCTGGGACATGCGCTATGTGTTGGATATCCTGCCTGCCAACCGCTCCTGGTTGGCCGTCGCCGTCCTGATCGATCCGCGTGCGGCCGATGGTCCCACTCGCCTGGAACACTGGGTGCGTCAGCATGGTGTCTCCGGCCTGAGGATCCATGGCCGCTGCTTCGACCTGGGGCCCTACACCGACCCGGCCACTACGCCACTCTGGGCGAAGGCGGCGGAGTTGGGCATCGCGCTCGACGCCTGTGCGACACTGGATGAGTATCCGCAGCTGGCGCGTCGAGCCGAGGAGTTCCCCACGCTGCCGATTATCCTTGACCACTGCGGCTACATCGGTGGGCCGGAGCTGAATCCGCCAACGCCGACGCTCGCGCCAGTCCTGGCCCTGGCGCGCCACCCGAATGTGTATGCCAAGCTGACCTTCTATGGAGTGGCGAGCGAGCAACCCTACCCCTTTCGCGACATCCACTGGATGATGCGCGCGGTCATCGATGCGTTTGGCCCGCAGCGCTGCCTCTACGGCAGCAACTTCCCAACCGAGCAATACAATCCGAAGATCACCTACCGGCAGGCCGTCGACCTGTTCGCCGAGGCCGTCGATCTGACGGCCGACGAGCAACACTGGGTGTTGGGCGAGACCGCCGCGCGCCTGTGGCGATGGGGCGAACACCCGGCGCCCGACCGTGCGACTGAGTCTGACCCGCACCGTTGACGGCGACGCGCATCGTCCGGTGCTCGCGCCAGGTTACGGCTACGGTCGCTGGGGCCGTCGCGACCATTCGAACTGCCCTGGGCAGGTCACCAGGCTCCCTGCCCGACTGCTGTCGGGTTCTGACGCACTGACGTCCTCGCCGATGTCCGCCCTTGCCACGCCCCCGCCGGCCGTGCGATCCTGCGCCGGGAGGCTGTCCCCACCGCCGGCAACCAGGAGGAAATCACGCGTGCCGACTCTGCCCGCCGACCGCGCCCGGGCGCTGTGCCTGGCTGTCCTGCGCCACCTGCGCTTCACCGATGTCGAGGCGACCGACTGCGCCGACGCGATCATGTTCGCGACGCTGCGCGGGCTGGACACGCACGGCATCATCTCGATCCTGCCGGCGATCGCCAACAGCGTTGCCGCCGGCCGCATCGAGCCACGGGCGACCATCCTGACGCTGCGCGAGTCGGCGGTCGTCGCCGCCTACCGCGGCAACGGCGCCGCCGGTCCGGCCATCGCCGCCCACGCCATGCGCGCCGCCATCGCCCGCGCCCGCGAGCACGGCATCGGCCTGACCGTCGCCGCCAACTGCAACCACTTCGGCGCGGCTTCGGCCTACGCCGCCATGGCGCTGGCCGAGGACATGATCGGCCTGGTCGCCTGCAACGCCGGCCCGGTCGTCGCACCGTTCGGCGGCGCCAGTCCGCTGCACGGCACCAACCCGATCGCCTACGCCGCTCCCGGCGGCAGCGCGCCGCCGATGGTCCTCGACATCGCCACCAGCGCCGCCGCCCACGGCCAGATCGCCAAGGCGCAGCGCCGCGGCCAGCCGATCCCGCTCGGCTGGGCGCTCGACGAGAGCGGCGCCGGCACGACCGACCCCGCCGCCGCCAAGGTGCTGCTCCCCTTCGGCGCCCACAAGGGCTACGGCATCGGCGTGCTGGTCGATCTGCTCACCGGCGCGCTGACCGGCACCACCATCGGCAAGGGCGTCCGCCAGGGCGACCCCGACCGGCTGGAGGGCGGCCAGGCCTTCTTCTTCCAGGCCATCAACGTCGGCTTCTTCACCGAGCCAGACACGTACAAGGCCAAGGTCGACCAGCTCTACCAGGACATGCAGTCGATCGCGCCCGCCGCCGGTTTCAGCGAAGTCCTCGCCCCCGGCGAGTTGGAGTGGCGCTCCCAGCAGGCGCGCCTCGCCAGCGGCATCCCCCTCTACGATGCCGACTGGGCCGCTCTCGCCAGCGGCCTCGCCAAAGGGGGCATCCCCGACAGCATCATCGCCGCGCACGCGCCGAACGAGTAGCGAGTGGGCCAGTGGTCCACCGGCCCACTGCCAGAGGAGGAAACATGTCATCGACCGGTGGACTCCCACCCCTCACCATCACGAATGTCAAAGCCATCGGCACGGCGCCGAACGGCATCCGGCTCGTCGTCGTCAAGATCGAGACGAGCGAGCCGGGGCTGTATGGCCTCGGCTGCGCCACCTTCACCCAGCGGCCGCTGGCGGTCATGACCGCCGTCGACCAGTACCTCAAGCCCTTCCTGATCGGCAAGGATCCCGACCAGATCGAGGACATCTGGCAGTCGGCCTACGTCTCCTCCTACTGGCGCTCCGGGCCGGTGCTGAATAACGCGCTCAGTGGCGTCGACCAGGCGCTGTGGGATATCAAGGGCAAGCGCGCCGGCATGCCCGTCTACCAGTTGCTCGGCGGCAAGTGCCGCACCGAGGTGCCGGTCTACGTCCACGCCTCCGGGCGCGACTTCAAGGAGGTCGAGGACAACGCCCGCCGCTACATGGAGGAAGGGTATCGCTACATCCGCTGCCAGGTGGCCGTGCCGGGCATGGAGACCTACGGCGCCGGCCGGGCGGCCCGCGCGGCGGCGCCCGCCAGTGGCGGCCGGGCGCAGCGCGGCGAGGCGCCCTGGGAGTTCACCCCCTACGTGCGCATCGTTCCGAAGCTGTTCGAGCACCTGCGCTCCACCCTCGGCGACGAGGTCGAGCTGCTGCACGACGTCCACGAGCGCGTGCCGCCGATCATGGCCATCAACCTGGCCAAGGCGCTCGAGCCGTACAACCTGTTCTTCTATGAAGATCCCTTCTCGCCGGAGGACAACGACTACTTCCGGCTGCTGCGCCAGCAGTCGGCCATCCCGATCGCGATGGGCGAGCTGTACGTCAATCAGCAGGAGTACGTGCCGCTCATCCGCGACCGGCTGATCGACTTCATCCGCGTCCACATCTCCGACATCGGCGGGCTGTCGATGGCGCGCAAGCTGGCCGCCTTCTGCGAGTTCTTCGGCGTCCGCACGGCCTGGCACGGCCCGGGCGACGTCTCGCCCATCGGCCACGCCGCCAACCTGCACCTCGACTTTGCCGTCTGGAACTTCGGCATCCAGGAGTCGAGCGTCTTCGGGCCGGAGACGCAGGAAGTCTTCCCCGGCGCGCCGACCCGCCGCGACGGCGCGATGTGGCTCAACGAGGCGCCCGGCTGGGGCGTCGATATCGACGAGACGCTGGCGGCCAGGTACCCCTTCCCCGAGCATCCCCTCAACGGTGCCTGGGCGCCCGTGCGGCGGCTGGATGGGACGGTCGTGCGGCCGTAGGTGGGGCCGGGAGCCGGCCCGGTCCCTGTCCCACCGCCGGTCCTGTCCGACACCGCGCATCAGTGACGCGCACCCCGGCCACGGTGCCGCGGTGTCCCCGGTTCGGCGGCGGCGCTTCCCTGCCCGCGTCAGCAGTGAAGCGCTTTCCTATCCATCCTGGCGGCTAACTCTGACCAGTGCTTCACCGGGTGCGCCGGCTGACGCGACCGCCGGCCTGGTGCTACAATCGTCCGCGCTACCAATCACCGGGGGAGGCGGGCCAGGGGCAACGGGTGACGCCGACGCCGTTGGCGTGGAATATGGTCGATTACACGGGGAAACCCCAGCGCCCGGCCGCCGTCGTATCAAGGACAGGGCGTCGCCTGCGCCGCAGCGGCCCGCCGATCGGCAAGGAGCATCGATGCGCTGCGTCATGTGCGCGACCGGCACCCTCCACCCTGGTGTCACGACGCTGACGCTGGAGCGGGATCAGACGACGCTCGTCCTGAAGCGCGTGCCCGCCGACGTGTGCGCCACCTGCGGCGAGGCCTACGTCGCCGAGGACGTCGCCCAGGCCGCGCTGGCGCTGCTGGAGCAGGCCATCCGCGCCGGCGTCTACGTCGACGTGCGCGACTACAGCGTCGCCGCGCCCGCCGGCCCGTCGGTCAGCGTCCGCGCCGGCGCCTGAAGCCTGGCTCCCACTCGGTCGGGTCCGGCTCATAGACGGTGATGACGAAGCGTGTCCCCGTCGCGGCGTCGTCGGCGACGACGACGTGGAGCGGGCGCGGCCCAGCCCAGCCCAGCACCAGGCGTGAGGGAAAGGGCCGGTCCGTCGGATAGGTCTCAATCGCGACCCCGGTCGCGATGACGTGGGCGACGTCGGGCACGGTGATGGCGCGCTGGGCCATGCGCTCGAGCGCGTGCCGTCTGAACCTGAGCTGCCATGCCGGCGCCATGCGCTCCTCCACCACCACATCCACGCCCGCTCCGCGCAGAGGCGGGGCCATCACCCGTGGAACGCCGCAGACCGTTGTCGGGCGCGGCACCCCCCGGCGTCGGTGTGGTTCAGAGCAGCGGTATTCCCCGGCGCGCCGACCCGTCGCGCATTGCGGTGCTGCTGGCGGGCTGGGGCGTGCCGCTCATCGACGGTCCATGGGCCAGCAGCGCGGCGCCAGTTGGTGCGCTAGACTAGGTCGAGCCGGACCGCCGGCCCCAGGCAACGCACCGCTGGTGGCGAGGTGCGCGCGGACGACCATGCCGACCCATCGCCAGCCCCCGCTCATTCGCCCCTGGGCCACCGACCCTGCCACGCTGGCCGACCGGCGGCCGTGATCCACCGCTCGTCGCCATGAGCCGCTGACACCCCGGCGCGTTCCTCTCGCGGCGTGTGCGAGCCGGCCGCGCCCCGCGCCCCCACCCCCAGGAGGATCGATGAAAACCGCCCTCATCACCGGCGTCACCGGCCAGGACGGCAGCTATCTGGCCGAGTGGCTGCTCGAGCAGGACTACCGCGTCGTCGGCATGGTGCGCCGCTCGTCGACCGAGACCTTCGAGCGCGTCCAGCACCTGCGCCACCACATCACCCTCGTCGAGGGCGACCTGCTCGACCAGTTGTCGCTGATCGACATCGTCAAGGCTCACCAGCCCGACGAAGTCTACAACCTGGCGGCGCAGTCGTTCGTGCCGACCTCCTGGCAGCAGCCGGTGCTGACCGGCGAGTTCACCGGCCTGGGCGCGCTGCGCATGCTCGAGGCGCTGCGGCTGGTTGCGCCGGCCGCCCGCTTCTACCAGGCCAGCAGCAGCGAGATGTTTGGCAAGGTGCGCGAGGTGCCGCAGACCGAGCTGACACCGTTCCATCCGCGCTCACCCTACGGCGTCGCCAAGGCCTACGCCCACTACATCACCGTCAACTACCGCGAGAGCTACAACCTGTTTGCCGTCAGCGGCATCCTGTTCAACCACGAGAGCCCCCGCCGCGGCCGCGAGTTCTCCACCCGCAAGGTCTGCATCGCCGCCGCGCGCATCAGCCGCGGCCTCGACACCGCCGTGCGGCTGGGCAACCTCGACTCAGAGCGCGACTGGGGCTACGCCCCCGACTACGTGCGGGCAATGTGGCTCATGCTCCAGCAGGCTACGCCCGAGGATTTCGTCATCGCCACCGGCCGCACCCACAGCGTGCGCCGCCTGTGTGAGGCCGCTTTCGGCCACGTCGGGCTGGACTGGCGCGACTATGTCGTCATCGATCCGGCGCTGATCCGGCCGGCCGAGGTTGACCAGCTCGTCGGCGACGCCAGCAAGGCGCGGCGCGTGCTGGGCTGGGAGCCGACCGTCTCCTTCGAGGAGATGATCGGCATCATGGTCGACGCCGAGCTGACCGCCCTCTCGGGTCTGGTAGGTGGCGGATAGTTTGTGATACAGGCCGTCGATCGTCGCCCGCGTTCGTGGCGGCCCGGACTGTGACGCGGTGGGCTGCATGGTTGACGGCTGGCCCACGGCCACGTACCGTCGCGGCAACCGTGCGAGCAGCACATCGTTCACCGGGTGGAGCGATGCGGCATGGTGCAGGCGCCAATCGACCTGACCGGCGAGCAGTTGGCGATCGTCAAGCAGCAGACTGGTCCGCTCCTGGTGCAGGCGCCGGTCGGCAGCGGCAAGACGCTGGTGCTGGCCGTGCGCGCCGTCGAGGCGCTGGAGCAGGGCGTGCCGGCCGGCGAGATGCTGGCGCTGACCTTCACCAATCGCGCCGCCCGCCAGATGCGCGACCGGCTGACGGACCTGGTCGGCCCGCCGCCGCCCGACCTGATGGTGACAACATTCCACGGGCTGTGCGTCCGCATCCTGCGGCGCGACGGCAAAGAGCTGGCGATCGAGCCAGACTTCGCCATCTGGGACGCGGTCGACCGGCGCGAGGCGATCCGGCTGGCGGCCGAGCAGTGCGGCTACGGAGCCAGCGACAAGCACCTGGACTGGCTGGTCGACACCATCGTCGCCCACAAGAGCAAAGGGCGGCTGCCGCAAAATGCAGGCACGGCCGATGGACCGGAGTGGCCGGTCTACCGCGCCTACCAGCACCTGCTGGAGACCAGCCGCGCGCTCGACTTCGACGATCTGGTCGTGCAGACGGCGACGCTGTTGGATCACAGCCGGGCGGTGCGCGCGGCCTGGGCGGCGCGCTGCCGCTGGGTGGAGGTCGATGAGTTTCAGGACACGTCGAACCTGGAGTACAAGGTGTTGCGCTCCCTGACCCGGGACTATCGCAGCCTGTGCGTCTTCGGAGACGAGCAGCAGGCGATCTACCGCTGGCGCGGGGTCGACCCGGGGCGCCTCTACCAGCAGTTCCAGAGCGACCACCCGGTGCTGGCGCGGCTGTCGCTGAGCCGGCACTTCCGCTCGACCGCGCCGATCCTGGCCGCCGCGCGCGGCATCTTCCTGGCGGCGCCGCCGGCCGTGACCGGCGACAGCGTGCGGCTCGTGCCCTGCGACGACGCTCAGGACGAAGGGCAGCACATCGCCCGGCGCGTGGCCGCGGTGCATGACGATGGGACGCCCTGGTCCTCGATCGCGGTGCTGGCGCGCACGCATCGCACGGTCATGGCACTGGCCGAGGCGCTCGCCAGCCACGACGTGCCGGTGGCGACGGCGGCGGCGCGCGAGTTCTTCCGCCAGCCGGCCGTCAAAGATATCGCCGCCTATCTGCGGTTGATCGACGACCCGCGCGACGTCATCGCGCTGCGCCGCATCGCCGGCTACGCGCCGCTGGGGCTGCCGCCGGCCACGCTCAGCGCCATTGCCGCCGAGGGCCGGGCCTGCGGCCTGCTGCTGACCGACCTGATCGACGCGGCGACGCTCGATGACGGCGACCCCTGCGCCGACGCGCTGGCCGTCGCCGGACGCGATCACGTCGTGCTCGACCTGGAGGCGACCGGGCTGGACCCGGCGCGTGACGAGCCGGTCGAGATCGGCGTGGTGCGTGTCGACGGCGCGATCGGTCAGCGCGAGGAGCGCTGCTGGCTGGTGCGGCCGGGCCGGTCGGTCGGCGCGAGCGTCCAGACCCACGGGCACTCGGACGAGTACCTGGCCACGCACGGCCAGCCGCCGGCCGCCGTCTACGCGGCCGTGCGCGCGTGGGTCGGTCGGCGGGCGCTCGTCGGCCACAACATCGACCGATACGACGAGCCGCTGCTGCGGGGCGCGTTCGAGCGCGTCGGCGTGCCGGCGCTGCGTGGCCGCACGATCGACACCCTCTGGCTGGCGCGGCGGACACTGACGCTCGACCGCTACAACCTGGACCGGGTGCGGCAGGCGTGCGGCGTGGCCGCGACGCCCAATCACCGCGCGCTGGCCGATGCCCGCTGCACCGCCGACTGCTTCCCGGTGCTGGTCGCGCGCCTGGCGGCGACGACGGCTAGTCGGCGGGCGCTGGTGGCGCGCTGGCGTGACGCGTTTCGGCCGTTAGCGGCGCTGTTGGGCGACTGGCTGGCGCGCGCGGACACGCTGACCGTCAGCACCCTCCTGGCCCAGGTCGTCGCCGCGTCGGGCCTGCTGGTCGCCACGGAGGGCCGGACCCCCGACCAGGTGCGCGCGACCGCGCGGGCACTGGAGCACCTGCGGGCGCTGGCGGCCGAGCGCTTCGACCCGCTGCCGCCAGCGGCTGGCCGGCGCGCCTTCCTCGACTACATCGGCACCGCCAGCAACGCTGATGGCTACGCCCGCGAGGAGGACCGCCTGCTGGTGCTGACGCTGCACGCCGCCAAGGGTCTGGAATTCGACACGGTGTTCATCGCCGGCACGCACGACCGGGAGTTTCCCTCCTGGCGCAGCACCACCCCGGCCGACCGGGACGAGGACCGGCGCGTCCTCTACGTCGGCATGACGCGCGCCCGCCGCCACCTTGAGATCACCTACCCGGCGCGCGAGACGACGCCGTGGGGGAAGGTGCAGGCGCGGGCGGCGTCGCCGTTCCTGGCGCACCTGGCGAGTGGGTAAGGGGTGACTGCCGACCGTCCGTCGGTGGTACGCGCATTGCTCGTCGAGGCAAAGGACCCTCACCCTAACCCTCTCCCACTGCGGTGGGAGAGGGAATCGCCCGTGCCGCCCCTCACCGCGCTGACGAAGGCCGCACTCGCCGGGACGACGTCGGCCGGTCCCCTCTCCCTCGGCCGAGGGAGAGGGTTAGGGTGAGGGTTCTTTCAGGCCAGGCAACCCGCTCGCGCCGGCGGTACAGAGGCCGCGCCCCGCGCCGGCGGGCATCGGGCTGCCAGGCACCCAGGCGCGGCGGCCACTGCCGCCAGCCGTGCCAGGACGCACTGGTCCACCCACCTTGCGCCGCCCGCGCCGGTCAGAGAGCATGCGCGCCACCGCGCGTTTCTTTGCCGTGCGGGAGGGGTGCGCCGTGGCGGCGGGGCCGGTCGAGCAGTACCTGACGAGCCTGGGCTGGTTTCTCGGCGTCGGCGTGGCCGAGACGTCGGGCTATGGTGCGCTGCAGGCGCTGCTCGACGCCGCCGGTGAGACGCTCCGTCCGCGCGTGCGCTGCGTGCTGCACCCGCGCAACCGCGGCAGCGGCCTGCCCGACGGCGGCCTGTTCACGGTCGAGCAGTTGACCGGCCACGCCGGCGACCGCTTCCCCAGCCCCCTGCCGGCGCGCGGCGCGGTCGAGGTCAAGGGGCCGGCCGACGATCTGGCCGCGCTGGCCCGCTCCGCCCAGGTGCGGCGCTACCTGGGTGAGTACCGGCTGGTGCTGTTGACCAACTACCGCGCCTTTCTGCTCGTCAGCGTCGACGACGGCGGCCGGCCGGAACCGCTGGAGGGCTACGTCCTGGCCGCCGGCGAGGGCGAGTTCCGGCGCGTGCTGGCCCAGCCGCAGCCGGCCGTCGACGCCCACGCCGGCCGGCTGCTCGACTTCCTGCGGCGAGCGCTGCTGCACGCCGCGCCGCTGACCCGGCCGGACGACCTGGCCTGGCTGCTGGCTGCCTACGCCCGCGAGGCGCGGGCGCGCGTCGAGGCGCAGGGCAACCTGCCGACGCTCGCCAGCGTGCGCCGGGCGCTGGAGCAGAGCCTCGGCATCACCTTCACCGGCGAGCGTGGCGACCGCTTCTTCCGCTCGACGCTGGTGCAGACGCTCTTCTACGGCATCTTCGCCGCCTGGGTGCTGTGGCACCGCCAGACCCCGCGCGGCGACGACGAGCGCTTCACCTGGCACGAGACCGGCTTCCTGCTGCACGTGCCGGTGATCGCGGCGCTGTTCACCCAACTGGCCCAACCGAACCGGCTGCGGCCACTGGGGCTGGTCGAGGTGCTCGACTGGACGCAGGCGGCGCTCAACCGCGTCGACCGGGCCGCCTTCTTCGCCCGCTTCGATGAGGCGCACGCCGTCCAGTACTTCTACGAGCCGTTCCTGGAGGCGTTCGACCCGGCGCTGCGGCGCGAGCTGGGCGTCTGGTACACGCCGCCGGAGATCGTCCGCTACATGGTCGCGCGCGTCGACGCCGCGCTTCGGACCGAGTTGGGCCTGCCCGCCGGGCTGGCCGACCCGCGCGTCGTCGTGCTCGACCCCTGCTGCGGCACCGGCGCCTACCTGATCGAGGTGCTGCGCCACATCGACGCCACGCTGGCCGCCGCCGGCGACGACGCGCTGCGAGCCGAGCAGGTGAAACAGGCGGCGCTGCGGCGGGTGTTCGGCTTCGAGTTGCTGCCGGCGCCGTTCGTCATCGCGCATTTGCAGTTGGGTCTGCTGCTGCGCGAGGTCGGCGCGCCGCTGGCCGACCACGAGCGCGCCGCCGTCTACCTGACCAACGCGCTGACCGGCTGGCGCAGCCGCGAGGAGCGGCCGGCGCTGCTGCCCTTTCCGGAGCTAGCCGCCGAGCACGACGCCGCCGAGCACGTCAAGCTGGACGAGGCGATCCTGGTCGTGCTCGGCAACCCGCCCTACAGCGGCTACGCCGGGCTGGCGGAGAAGGAGGAGGCCGACTTGACCGCCGCCTACCGGACGACGGTGCGCGCGCCGAAGCCGCAGGGCCAGGGGCTGAACGACCTCTACGTCCGCTTCTTCCGCATGGCCGAGCGCCGCATCGTCGAGCGCACCGGCCGCGGCGTCGTCTGCTTCATCGCCAACTACTCCTGGCTGGACGGGCTGTCGTTCACCGGCATGCGGGAGCGCTACCTGGCCGTCTTCGACCGCCTCTGGATCGACTGCCTGAATGGCGACAAGTACAAGACCGGCAAGCTGACGCCGGCCGGCGACCCCGACCCATCGATCTTCTCGACGCCGCTCAACCGCGAGGGCATCCAGGTCGGCACGGCGATCGCGCTGCTGGTGCGCCGCCAGCCGAGCGGCGGCGCGCACACCGTCGCCTTCCGGCACCTGTGGGGCACGCGCAAGCGCGAGGAGTTGGCGGCGACCGCCGACCAGCCCGACGACCGCCACTACACGATCGTGACGCCGCCGCTGGCGCTGGGACTGCCCTTCCAGCCGGCCAGCGTCGCCGGCGGCTACCTCGACTGGCCGCTGCTGCCCGACCTGCTGCCGACGTCGTTCCCCGGCGTCAAGACCAGCCGCGACGACATGCTGGTCAACATCGACCGCGACCGGCTGGCCGAGCGCATGCGCGACTACCTCGACCCGGCGCTGTCGCACGAGGCGGCACGCCGGCTGCTGCCCGGCCTGATGACCGACAGCAAGCGCTTCCCCGCCGAAGCAACGCGGACAACGCTGCTGAAGCGCGGCTTCCGCGCCGAGCAGATCGTGCGCTACTGCTACCGCCCGTTCGACCTGCGCTGGCTCTACTGGGAACCGGAGACGAAGCTGCTCGACGAGAAGCGCGCCGAGTACGTGCCGCATGTGTTTGAGGGGAATGTGTGGCTGAGCGCCGGGCAGCGCAATCGTAAGGAAGACTTCTACCAGCCCCAGGTGACAACCCGGCTTGCCGACCATCATCTGGTTGAATCCAACGTCGGCATGTTCCCGCTCTACCTCGCCGCCGACGCCGGCCCACGCGACCTGTTCAGCGTCACTACGTCCGGGCTGCGCCCCAACCTGTCGCCGGCCGCCGTCGACTACCTGGCCGGGCTGGCGGCGAGCGCCGCCGACCTGTTCCACCACGCGCTGGCGGTGCTGCACGCGCCGGCCTACCGGGCCGACAACGCCGGCGGGCTGCGCCAGGACTGGCCGCGCCTGCCGCTGCCGGCCGACGCCGCACAACTGGGCGCCTCGGCCGCGCTCGGCCGCCAGGTGGCCGCGTTGCTCGATCCGGGGCAAGCGATGGCCGGCGTCACCGCGCCGCCACTGCGGCCGGACCTGCGCCTGCTCGGCGTCACCCGGCGCGCCGGCGGCGGCCAGCTCAGCCACGCCGCCGGCGATCTGGCGGTGCGCGCCGGCTGGGGCCACGCCGGCCAGGGCGGCGTCACCATGCCCGGTCGCGGCCGCGCCGTCGAGCGCGCCCCGACCGCCGCCGAGGCGGCCGCGCTGGCCGAGGGCGCGACGGCGCTGGGCCTGGAGGCGGCCGTCGCCGGCGCGCTCCTGGGCGCGACGACCTACGACGTGTATCTCAACGACGTCGCCTACTGGGCCAACGTGCCGGCCGGCGTCTGGAGCTACACGCTCGGCGGCTATCAGGTGCTCAAGAAGTGGCTCAGCTACCGCGAGCAGGCGCTGCTCGGCCGCGACCTGACGCCCGATGAGGGCGCCTTCTTCGGCCAGGTCGTCCGGCGCATCGCCGCGCTGCTGCTGCTGGGACCGGCGCTGGACGCCAACTACCGCGCCAGCGCCGCCGCGGTGGCTAGCTGGCAGCCGACCGATAGGCCGGGTAAGGTGGGCGCGTAAGGGAGCCGGCCCCGATCGGCTACGCGCGCCCGGCGATCAGCCGCGCGGGAACCCTCACCCTACCCCTCTCCCACCGCGGTGGGAGAGGGAACTAGTGGTGCGGCAGGCCTCAATTGCCAAATATGGACAGCATCGCCGCCGTGTAGGGGCACCCCTTGGGGGTGCCCGGTACCGACTATCAGCAGAGCCAACCGGGCACCCACAAGGGGTGCCCCTACCATGCGATTCACACCTGTCGGACCACTAGGCGCTCTTGACCGCCACGGCCGGTCCCCTCTCCCGCGCCCGGGATGAGGGAGAGGGTGAGGGAGCCCCATGCCGCCCCGGGCGCGGCTTGAACCGCCGGCTGTCGGACGGACATGGCGCGGGCGCGGCAGGGCGCCGTGCTACGACTCGACCACGCCTGCCCTGCCGCTGAGGATGTCATCGGGCGTCGCGACGATCATGCCGTAGCGCGCCTGGATGATGGCTGCCTGGCGCAGGAGATGCCGACGATCGTAGGTGGCGAGGTAGCGTGCCCCAGCGCCGATGGCGGCGGCGACGATCGGTGCGTCTTTGCCCTCGATGACGCGGGCGACCTCCCGCACGAGCTCATCCGGCGGTTCCGTGAAGTGCTGGTCGAGGACGGCTCGGACGAGGTGGAACGGCGGCAGCGCCCCGGAGGCCTTGCGCGTCAGATTGCGCTCACACTCATCGAGCACCAGGGCGCTGCTCGCGAGGTGATACGCACCACCGAAGGCGGCGGCCAGCAGGTCGCGCGCGCTGCCGGTCGACGAGATGGCGGCGGCGATGATGACGCTCGAATCGATGAAGAGTCGAGTGGGCTCACGACCTGGCGAGATCACCATAGCGGGCCTTGATGAGGCCGGCGCGCTCCTCGCGGCCGCTCTCAATCAACTCCTCAAGGGTGAGGCGCTGCTCCCGCACGATCTCACCAATCTGGTCAAGCGCGCGCATCGCGACCGCTGCCTGTGGGATAAGGAGCACACCATCCGGCGTCGTCGTGACCGCGATCAAGTCACCCTTCTTGAGGCCGAGTTGTCTCCTCACCGCTGCTGGCAGCGTCACCTGGCCCTTGTCCTGGATGCGAACGAGTTTCGTGGCTGCCATCGCGTCGGCGCCTCCGCCTGTCGATCTCCTGGTCAGGATACCACGGCCTCGTCCGCCCATGGGGCCGTCGCGTGGTCGGCCATGTCATGCGTGGGGACCAGGACCGACAGCGACGGCTACCACCGCACCTCCCACACGTAATCCGCGAAGTCCAGCCGGTAGTTGTCCGTCCGCACGCCCGGCCAGACGAGGCGGAACAGGTGGACGTGCTGGTTGACCGGCTCGAACAGGATCACGCCCTCGGTCGTCGTGCCCGGCTGGAGGGTGTCGTCCACCTCCGGCTCGCCGCTGTTGAAGACCGTCTTGCGCTTGAGCTGCTTGCCGTCCTGCACGATCACCGCGCTGTAGTCGTAGGCCGACGCCTTCTGGCCGCTGCCGTTCTTCACCCGCACGTGAACGCGCGTCTCGTCCTGGGCCAGCTCGACCTTCAGCAGCGTCACCGCCAGGCCGTGCTGCGTCAGCGTCTGGTCGAGCACGATTGACTCGTAGGCCGGCGCGACCGCCTCGCCGCGCGAGACGCGCTCGACCGCCTTCGCGTCGATGACCGGCGCGCTGATCGTGCCGCCGAAGGCGTTGGCGCCGCTGAACCGGCCTTGCACGACGCCGCCGACGCGCACGTACGCATCCGGCTTGATGGCCGCGTCCAGCGCCGGCGCCAGCACGACGGTGTTGCCCTCGCGCCCACCGTCGGTCGTGTAGATCTGAAACCGCACCCGGTCGCCGTCCTTCGTCGGCAGCGTGAAGACGCGGCCGGCGATCGTCACCGCCCGACCCTTGAAGCCGTCGGGGTTGCGCAGCACCTCTGGCCAGGTGTCGGCGGCGATCGACGCCACCGCCGTGGCGGTTGGCGCGGCCGGACGCGTCGCCGTTGGCGCTGGTGCGGCCGTGGCCGGGCGGGCTGTGCTGCCGGTCGCAGGCGCGGCAGTAGCGGCCGTGGCCGGCTGGGCCGTGCTGCCGGTCGCTGGTGCGGCGGCCGCGCCGACTGCCTCTGTCGGGCTGGGGGCGGCCTGGTCCGGACCTCCCGAGCTACTCGGCCGGGCGAGCAGGCCGGCCACCAGCACCAGGCCGATGATGATCAGCGCCGGCACGAGGCAGCCGTACCCCTTCTTCTTCGGCTTCTTCGTGGTGGCTGGCGCCGCACCTGCACCAGCGGCGACAGCGCCGGCCACCACGGCTCCCACCGGCGCGCCACAGGCGGGACAGAAGCGATGCTCGGGCGCGAGCGACACACCACAGCGGGCGCACGCGGAACCAGCGGCCTGGCTCATCTCGGACATGGTCGGCCTCCCCGGCGGGGCCGGCGGAATGCCGGCCGGGTCGTGGGCGGCGTCGTCGCGATGCCGCCCGTCAACGGCCGGAACCGGGCCGCCCATCGGCCGCCTGGCCCGTCCGTGAGGTCAGCATAGGCCGGGGCTGTGTCAGCTAGCCTGGCACGCCATCAGGTGGGTGCTGCGTGACGGAGAAGTGATGAGGCGTAGGTGCGAATGGCCCTCACCCTACCAGAGGCCGCCCATGTCCTTCACGGCCGGGTTGACCAGTGCGCTGGGCCACTCGCCGCGCAGCACGCGCACGACTTCGGCCGTCGATTGCTGGCGTTGGTCAACTTGCGACTCGTTCGAGTAACCGGCCGTGTGTGGGGTCAGCAGGACGTTGGGCATGGTCAGCAGCGGGTTGTCGGGGGCGGCTGGCTCCTTCTCCACCACGTCCAGGCACGCCCCGCCGATCCAGCCCTCCCGCAGCGCCTGAATCAGCG
>JADLAZ010000004.1 GCA_020849725.1 Chloroflexota bacterium | reverse complement strand
TGTTGCGGTGCATGACCTCGTCTCCATAGTGGTAGCCGAGCGTCGCTTCAATGGTGCTGGAGTGGTGGCCGATGATGCGCGCCAGGTCGACCGACGAGTAGTTCACCAGCCCGTAGGCCAGCCGCGTACCGGCCGGGTCACACACCTCGACCGGGTCGCCGCGCCCGACACGGCCGCTCGTCTGGCGCACGCCGGCCGGCAGCCGGCTCTTGCCCTCCTGGCGCAGCGCCCGCGCCGCACCATCGTCGATGATCAGCACGCCGCGCGCGGCGATGGCCGTGTTAAGCCAGGCCTCGCGCGCCCGCGCCCGGCTGGACCGCTCCGGCACGAAGCGCGTGCCGAGCGCCTCGCCACGCGCGACCCGCTCGATCACCCGGTCTGCGCCACCGTGCGCGATCACGACCGCGACGCCCGAGCGCAGCGCCGTCCGCGCCGCCTGGAGCTTCGTCACCATTCCGCCGGTGCCGTGCGTGCCGGCGCGCGTCGTCGCGCCGCCGGCCAGCGCCTCCAGGCGTGCGTCCACCTGCGTCACCTCGGGGATCAGCCGCGCGCTGGGGTCCAGGCGCGGGTCCGCCGTGTACAGGCCGTCGATGTCGGTCAGCAGCAGCAGCAAGTCCGCATCGACGACGCTGGCGACGACGGCTGACAGGTTGTCGTTGTCGCCAAAGCGCAGCTCGTGGGTGGCGACGACATCGTTCTCATTGATGATTGGCACGACCCGGTGATGCAGCAGCCCGAGCAGCGTCAGGCGGGCATTGAGATAGCCCAGGCGCTCGGCCAGATCCTGCCGAGTCAGCAGCGCCTGGGCGACGATGATGTCGTGGCGGGCAAAGGCGTGCTCGTAGGCCTGCATCAGCCGGGGCTGGCCAATGGCAGCCAGCATCTGCTTGGCCGGAATGTCGCGCCGGTGGCGCAGATCGCCCAGGCATGACATGCCGGCCGCCACCGCCGCCGAGGTGACAATGACGACGTCGCGCCCCTCGGCGTGCAAGTCCGCCACCTGGTCCACCAGCCGCGCCACGGCCGGCGCGTTGAGCAGTCCCGACGCCTCGGCCAGCGTCGACGAGCCGATCTTCACCACCAGCCGTCGCACCGGCTCGCTTGCCCGCGAAGCCGTCATGTCAGATGCTGTCATCGCCGCCATCTCCCCTTCCGCATGCGGTCGCATCGCCCGGCGCCGCATCGCCTCATGTTAAGCCATCGCTGGTGATCGCGCTGACCACCGGCGCCGTCAAAGGAGGGCGCACGCGCTGGGCCGGCGCTCTGGCCGGAAGGCACGGCTCAGCGCGTCGGCAGCATCAACGTTGGCCCACACATCCCTCCACACGATCGTGACACACACCCTCCCTGGCGACCGGCCACGACGTGTGCTAGGATAGGCACGACAACCGAATAGAGTGCTCTTATCCAGAGTGGCTGAGGGACTGGCCCTGTGAAGCCCGGCAACCAGGCAGTCGCGCGCGGACCCAGGCCGCGGCGAGATACTTCTGCCCTGGTGCCAATTCCGACAGTTGGATCGTCGCGATCCGGCTGAAAGATGAGAGACGCGGCACTGCGTGAGCATGCTGTTGGACTTCTCTCATCGGAGGAGTCCTTTTTTCATGCGCGTGGTCGTGGTGGGACACCGGCGGCACAGTTCGCGTAGACAGGGCGGAAGGCGGTCAGTGACCGCTCGGCGCCGTGTGAACGGAATTGAGGCCACCTGATGCGAACTGTCGAGTTCCGCGATGATACCGTGTGCCTGATCGATCAGACGAGGCTGCCGCACGTGCTGGAGGTGATTACTTGCCGCACGGCGGCCGAGGTCGCCGACGCGATCAAGACGATGCAGGTGCGCGGCGCGCCGGCCATCGGTGTCGCCGCTGCCGGCGGGCTGGCGCTGGCCGCGCGCGAGTTGGCAGCGGCCGATGGCGATGCGCTGCTGGCAGCGCTGCGCGTCGCGGCCGCGACACTGGCCGCCACCCGGCCGACCGCAGTCAACCTCCAGTGGGCACTCGATCGGCAGCTGCGCGTGGCGGCGGCAATCGCGCCGGCCGGGCCGGACGCGATGCGGGCGGCGCTCGCGGCCGAGGCGGTCGCCATCGGCGATGAGGATGTCGAGCTGAATAAACGCATGGGCCGGCACGGCGCGGCACTGCTGCCGGATGAGGGCGGTGTGCTGACGCACTGCAACGCCGGCGCGCTGGCAACGGCCGACTTCGGCACGGCCCTCGGCGTCATCTGGGCCGCCCTGGAGGCTGGCAAGCGCCTCCACGTCTTCGCCGATGAGACGCGTCCCCGCTTGCAGGGCGCGCGGCTGACCGCCTGGGAACTGGTGCAGCGCGGCGTGCCAGCCACGCTGATCGCCGACACGATGGCCGGCTACCACATGCGCCTGGGCCGCATCCAGGCCGTCGTCGTCGGCGCCGACCGCATCGCCGCCAACGGTGACGTGGCCAACAAGATCGGCACCTACCAGGTGGCGATCCTGGCGCGCGAGCATGGTATCCCCTTCTACGTCGCCGCGCCCCTGTCGACCATCGACCCGACACTCGCCCACGGCGATCTCATCCCCATCGAGGAGAGAGCCGCCGACGAGGTGACGACCATCGGCGCGGAGCGGGTCGCGCCGCTGGGCATCCACGTCGCCAATCCCGCCTTCGACATCACGCCGCACCGGTTCGTCACGGCCATCATCACCGAGGTCGGCGTTCTGACCGCGCCCTACACCACCGCCATCGCCGCCGTCACCACCGCCACCCCGGCCGCGGCGCTTGACCATCACTCATCACTTCGTTGAAGGAGCGACGGTGAGCATCCTCGTCACCGGCAGCATGGCCTACGACTACATCATGGACTTCCCCGGGCACTTCAGCGACCACATCCTGCCCGATAAGGTCCATATGCTCAGTGTCAGCTTCATGGTCCAGGGCCTCAAGCGCAACCGGGGCGGCGTCGCCGGCAACGTCGCCCACAACCTGCGCCTGCTCGAGGCGCCGGCCGGCATCCTCGGCACTATCGGCCACGATGCCGGCGAGTACCGGGCCTGGCTCACCGAGCGCGGCGTCGACACGCGCCTCCTCGCCACCATTCAGGATGAGTTCACCGCCTCTTGCTTCATTACCACCGACCGGTCCAATAACCAGATCACCGGCTTCTACCCTGGCGCGATGAACGTGTGCGGGCGCTTCTCGCTGCTCGACGCCCCGCGCGACCTGCTCGACCTGGTCATCATCGCACCGAACGACCCGGTGGCCATGACGCGCTATCCCGGCGAGTGCCGCCTGTTGGATGTGCCGTACATCTACAGCCCGGCCCAGCAGACCGTCGTGCTGTCGCCGGCCGATCTCGTGGACGGCATTCGGGGAGCGCGCGTCGTGCTGGCCAACGACTACGAGTACCAGATGATCGAGAACAAGACCGGCCTGGCGCCCGAGTCGATGCTGGACCTGTGCGAGATCGTCATCATCACCATGGGCGAGGACGGCAGCCTCATCCGGACCCGCGACGAAGAGGTGCGCATCCCGGCCGCACCGGCCCGCAGCGTCGTGGACCCGACCGGCGCTGGCGACGCCTATACCGCCGGCATCGCGCTGGGCCTGCTGCGCGGTACACCCTTGCCGGCGCTCGGCCGGCTGGCGGCGCTCACGGCCGTCTATGCCGTGGAGACCTATGGCACGCAGAACCACTCCTACACCCCGAGCGACTTCGCCACCCGCTACCGCGAGACGTTCCCCGACCACGCGCTCAGTGCGGCCCTCCCGACGGCCGCGCGCTAACCTGACCCGGGCCGCCACCGGGGGTTGCCTCCTACCCGTGCCGGAGGGGCGCTTCGCGAAGCACCCCTCCTGGCCCACTTGCTCTGCGCCGCCCACTGGCTCTACTCACGAAGGAGGGATGATGGTCACGACCCCGGCAACGAACTACGATGTGAAGGACCTGGCACTGGCCGAGATGGGGCGGAAACGGATCGCCTGGGCTGGCCGCGAAATGCCGGTGCTGGCCCAGATCCGCGAGCGCTTCGCCCGCGAGCAGCCGCTGCGCGGCCAGCGACTGTCGGCTTGCCTCCACGTCACCGCCGAGACGGGCAACCTGGCGCTGACGCTGCAGGCCGGCGGCGCTGACGTCGTGCTGTGCGCCAGCAACCCACTCAGCACCCAGGATGACGTCGCGGCCGCGCTGGTGGCGGCCGGCATCCCCGTCTACGCCATCAAGGGCGAGGACGAACTGACTTACTACCGCCACATCGCCGCCGCGCTCGATCACCGGCCACACCTGACGATGGACGACGGCTGCGATCTGGTCGCCACCATCCACAAGGAGCGCCGCGAGCTGATCCCCGGCGTCGTCGGTGGCACTGAGGAGACGACGACCGGCGTCATCCGGCTGCGGGCGATGGCCGCCGAGGGCGCGCTGGAGTTCCCGGTGCTGGCCGTCAACGAGGCTGACACCAAGCACTTCTTCGACAACCGCTACGGCACCGGCCAGAGTACGCTCGACGGCATTATCCGTGCCACCAACATCCTGCTGGCCGGCAAGACGATCGTCGTCTGCGGCTACGGCTGGTGTGGCCGCGGCGTCGCCAGTCGGGCACGCGGCATGGGCGCCCATGTCGTCGTCACCGAGGTCGACAGCATCCGGGCACTGGAGGCAGTCATGGACGGCTTCCAGGTGATGCCGATGCTGCGGGCGGCCGCGGTCGGCGACATCTTCGTGACCGTCACTGGCGGCGTCAACATCATCGACGCGCCGCACCTGGTGGTGATGAAGGACGGCGCGATCCTGTGCAACAGCGGCCACTTCAACGACGAGATCAACATCCCAGCGCTGGCACAGATGACCGCGACCCGTAGCCAGATCCGCGAATTCGTCGAGGAATTCCGCACCACCGACGGCCGGTCGCTCTTCCTGCTCGGCGACGGGCGGCTGATCAACCTGGCCGCCGCCGAGGGCCACCCGGCCAGCGTCATGGACATGTCGTTCGCTAACCAGGCGCTCGGGGCCGAGTACATCGTCACCGAGCGCGCCGGGCTGGGAAACCAGGTCTACGTCGTCCCGCGCGAGATCGACCGGGAGATCGCCCGCCTGAAGCTCCTGTCGATGGGCGTCACCATCGATACGCTCACCGGCGAGCAGGAGACGTATCTGAACTCGTGGAAGTCCGGCACGTGACGGAGTAGCCGGCAGCCAGGAGCCGATAGCCCGTGGCTAGGACGATCGCCGGCTATCGCCTACGAGCTGCTCGCTACTAACCCCTGGCTCCTGACTACTGACTACTGACTACTGGAGAGACGATGAGCACCACGTTCATGACCGCGAAGCAGATCTTCTTCACCTCCGAGTCGGTGACGGAGGGGCATCCGGACAAGGTCTGCGATCAGATCTCCGATGCTGTCCTGGATGCGATCCTGACCGACGACCCCGAGGCGCGCGTCGCCTGTGAGGCAGCGGCCACGACCGGACTGGTGACGGTGATCGGCGAGATCACGACCAAGACCTACGTCGATTTCCCGAGCGTCATCCGCAACACGGTCAAGGAGATCGGCTATACCGACGCCCGCTACGGCTTCGACTATGAGACCTGCGGTGTCATCGTCTCGATCAAAGAGCAAAGCCTGGACATCGCCCAGGGCGTGAATGACGCGCTGGAGCACCGCACCGGCCTGGGGACCGATGAGGCCGCGACCACCGGCGCCGGCGACCAGGGCATGATGATCGGCTTTGCCTGCAACGAGACGCCGGAGTACATGCCGCTGACGATCTCGCTAGCCCACCGGCTGGCCCAGCGACTGGCCGCGGTGCGCAAGAACGGCACGCTGCCCTACCTTCGCCCGGACGGCAAGACGCAGGTGACCGTCGAGTACAGCTATGGCAAGCCAGTGCGCGTCGACACGATCGTCGTCTCGGCCCAGCACGACGCCGAGGTCGATCAGCCGAGGGTCGCCGCCGACATCCGCGAGCATGTGATCGCGCCGATCGTGCCGGCTGAACTGCTCGACGATCGGACGCGCTACTACATTAACCCGACCGGACGCTTCGTCATCGGCGGGCCGATGGGCGACGCCGGGCTGACTGGGCGCAAGATCATCGTCGACACCTACGGCGGCATGGCCCGCCACGGTGGCGGCGCGTTCTCGGGCAAGGACCCGACCAAGGTGGACCGCTCGGCCGCCTACGCCGCGCGCTACGTCGCCAAGAACATCGTTGCCGCCGGCCTGGCCGACCGCTTCGAGATCCAGCTCAGCTACGCCATCGGCGTGGCCGAGCCGCTGTCGATCATGGTCGAGACCTTTGGCACCGGCAAGGTGCCCGACGAGCTGATCCTGGACCTGGTCAAGCAGCACTTCGACCTGCGCCCGGCCGCGATCATCCGCGACCTGAAGCTGCGCCGACCCCTCTATCGCCAGGTCGCCGCCTACGGCCACTTCGGTCGCGATGACCTGGACGTCCCCTGGGAGCACATCGACAAGGCGGAGGCACTCGCCCGCGCCGCCGGCCTGACCGTGGCCGTCTGACACCACTCGCCAGTGCCGGTCGCGCGCCCGGGCAACCGGGCCAGTGGCCGGCGCGCACCTTCCCGCACACGAACGACATGCGCTACTGCTTCGCCAACCACATCTTCACCTGGCACCCGCACCGCCGGGGTGGCCCACCGCCGCCGCCGGAGCATCGCCGTCTCCAGATCGCCTGGATCCGCCGCGCCGGTTTCGAGGGCGTGGAGATGGGCGACTTCTGGATGAACTTCTACCAGATGAGCGACGCCGAGCTGCGGGCCATCCGGGCCGAGTTCGATGCCGGCGGCCTGCCTATTGTCGCCCTCAACTGCTTGCGCAAGGCCATCACTCCCCCGGCGTGCGCCGACCAGAATCGCGCCGACCTGCGCCGCGCGCTGGAGGCCGCGACGGCGCTGGGCACAGGCATCGTCAACATCTCGCTGGCCTCGCCGCACACTCTGCTGGGCCAGACGACCGACCTGAACCGGGGGCAGCGCTTCTCGCTCGGCGGCAGTCGCCAGGCGACCGATGCCGAGTTCGAGGCGGCGGCCAGCTTCCTGCGCGAGCTGGCCGATCAGGCGGCGGTGGCCGGCCTGGAGCTGTCGATCGAGCTGCACCACAACGCCATCACCGACACGGGCGCGACCGTCGCTCGACTGGTGCGGGCCGTCAATCGGCCGAACGTCGGCGGCAACGCCGATCTGGGCAACTTGCACTGGACGCACGCGACGCCGGCCGAGCCGTATCCGGCGGCGCTGCTGGCGGTGCTGGACGCCGGCATGAACTTCTGGCACGTCAAGAACATCCAGCGCGTCTATCTGCCGGAGCTGGATCGCGCCGCCTTTCTGCCGGCGTCCCTGCCGGACGGCGACCTCGACTACCGCTGGGGCCTGCTGGCCGCGCGCCAGGCCGGCTACGACGGCTGGGTCAGTATCGAGGGCGCTGGCCCCGGCGATGTGCTGGCCGTCGCCGAGCGCGGCCTGACCTACCTGCGCGCCCTGGAGCGCGACCTGGCCGACCTGACTCCGCGCTGACGGTAGGCGCGCGACGACACCGGCAGGAGGTATCGTGGCGAACGCGGTCCTGGATGTGCGCGATCCGGCGCTGTACGCGCTGGTCCATCCCGACGCGACACTGGAGCGCATCGCGGCCGGCCTGGCCTTCACCGAGGGGCCGGTCTGGCGCGGTGATCATCTGCTGTTCAGTGATCTGCCGAACAACCGCATCTGCCGCTGGCAGGAGACGCTGGCCGGTGTCGAGCTAACGACCTGGCGCCACCCCAGCGGTGGCGCGCTGGACGACCCGCGCCACCTGCCTCAGCCCGGCTCCAACGGCCTGACGCTCGACCGGCAAGGCCGCCTGATTGCCTGCGAGCACGGCCGCCGGCGCGTCAGCCGCACCGAGGTCGATGGCGCGATCGTGACGCTGGCCGAGCGCTTCGCCGGTCGCCGCCTCAACAGCCCCAACGATGTCGTCGTGCGCTCCGACGGCCTGGTCTTTTTCACCGACCCGCCCTACGGTCTGCCGAACCAGGCTGGTGGCATGGAGCAGGACGCCAACGCCGTCTACCGCATCGGGTCGGATGGCCAGGTAACTCGCGTCGCGGCCGACTTTGAGCGGCCGAACGGCCTGGCGTTCGCTCCCGACGAGCGCACGCTCTACGTGGCAGACACGCGCCGGCTGCACTTGCGCGCCTTCACCGTCACCAGCGCCGGCGACCTGATCGATGGCCGCCTGTTCGCCGACTTTCGCCACTCGGAACCTGGCGGCCCCGACGGCCTGAAGGTCGATCGCGCCGGCAATATCTACTCCACCGGCGCGACGGGGGTCTGGGTACTCACACCCGGCGGCCGGCTGCTGGGCATCATCCGCACGCCGGAGCGGCCCGCCAACTGCGCCTTCGGCGGCCCGGACTGGCGCACGCTCTTCATCACTGCCCGCGAGTGCGTCTATCGCATCCGGCTGGAGACGCCCGGCCTGCCCGTCGGCCCAGGCTGAACCGCACCATCAGCCCGATCGGCTAGACGAGCCAGTCCTCTCTCGTGAGACCGGGGATGCGCCCGAAGACCGCTATTGACAACGTGCTGCAGGTGCCCGCGCCAACCCTGCGCCGGCGCAATCAAGCCACTCGCCGCGCTCACGCACCGTGGCAGTGTTTGTACTTCTTCCCGCTGCCGCAGGGGCAGGGGTCATTGCGGCCGACCTTCGCTGCGGTGCGAGGGCGCGCGGCCGTGGCCGCCGCGGCCCGCCCGCCGCCTGCCGCGCGCCGGGGGCCCGCCGGCGGCTCCACCTCGGACTGGCGGTTCGTATGCACCGCGCCAGCGACCGGCGTCGGTGGCTGCTGCACCAGTGTGACCCGGTAGATAGTGTGGGCGATATCGTGCTCGATGTTCTTCTTCAGCGCCTCGAACAGGTTGTAGGCCTCGGCCTTGTACTGCACCAACGGGTCGCGCTGGCCGTAGGCGACCAGTCCAATGCCCTGCCGCAAGTCCTCCATCTCCGTCAGGTACTCGGTCCACAGCCGGTCGATAACGTGCAGCATCACCAGCCGCTCGAGCTGGCGCATGACATCGGCGCCGAGCGCGGTTTCCTTCTCCTCGTACGTCGTCTCGGCCCACTCTTCCAGCCGGTCCTTGATCGCCGGAACCTCGTCGGTGAGGTAGTCGGCGAAGTCCGGCGGCGGCGGTAGGATCGCACCGATGGCGTGCTGCATCGCCTCCAGATCCCAGGGCAGGTCCGGCTCGGTCGGCGTGAAGCGATCGACAATCGCCGTCAGCTCGGAGGAGATCATGCCCTGAATGCGCTCGCGCATGTCCTCGCCGGCGATGATGCGCCGCCGATCGACGTAGATGACCTCGCGCTGCTTGTTCATAACGTCGTCGTACTGCACGACGTGCTTGCGCAGGTCGAAATTGAAGCCCTCGACTTTGGTCTGGGCGCTCTCGATGCTCTTGGAAATGATGCCGGCTTCGATCGGTTGGTCCTCATCGACGCCGAGCCGGTCCATGATGCCAGCGATGCGGTCCGAGCCAAAGCGGCGCATCAGGTCGTCTTCCAGTGAGATAAAGAAGCGCGACGAGCCGGGGTCGCCCTGTCGACCGGCGCGGCCGCGCAACTGGTTGTCGATGCGGCGCGCCTCGTGGCGCTCGGTGCCGACGATGTGCAGGCCACCAGCCTCACGCACGCCCTCGCCCAGCTTGATATCGGTGCCGCGCCCGGCCATGTTGGTCGCGATCGTCACCGCACCGGCCTGACCAGCGTTGGCGACGATGGTCGCCTCACGCTCGTGATACTTAGCGTTCAGCACCTCGTGCTTGACACCCTGCCGCTTCAGCAGGCCACTGAGATACTCCGACTTCTCGATGCTGGTCGTGCCGACCAGCACCGGCCGCCCCTGCTGGTGCTGGTCGGCAATCTCATTGACCACTGCCCGATACTTGCCGACCTCCGTCTTGTAGACCTGGTCGGCATAGTCGCCGCGCACCATCGGCAAGTTGGTTGGGATGATGACGACCTCAAGGCCGTAGATGCGATGGAACTCCTCGGCCTCGGTGGCGGCGGTGCCGGTCATGCCGGCCAGCTTTTCATACATGCGGAAGTAGTTCTGGAAGGTGATCGTGGCCAGCGTGACGCTCTCACGCTTGACCTTAACGTTCTCCTTGGCCTCGATCGCCTGGTGCAGTCCCTCGGAGTAGCGCCGCCCCTCCATCGCCCGACCCGTGAACTCATCGATGATGATGACCTCGCCGGCACGCACCATGTAGTCGCGGTCGCGCTTGAAGATGACGTCAGCCTTGAGCGCGTTCTCCAGATAGTGCGTCAACTCGTAGTAGCGCTCGTCGTAGAGGCTCTCGCCGGTGGGGATATTGAGCAATCGCTCGACGCGGTGGATGCCGTCCTCCGTCAGCGTCACAGCACGCTGCTTCTCGTCGATCTCATAATGCTGCGTCGGCCGGAGCTGGCGGACGAGCTGGGCGAACTGGTAGTAGCGATCGGTCGCCTCGGCGGCCTGGCCGGAGATGATCAGCGGCGTGCGCGCCTCGTCGATGAGGATGTTGTCGACCTCATCGACGATGGCGTAGTGGAGCGGCCGCTGTGCCAGTTGACGCGCGTCGTGGACCATATTGTCGCGCAGATAGTCGAATCCGAACTCATTGTTCGTGCCGTAGGTGATATCGGCGGCGTAAGCCTCCGTCCGCGACACCGGCCGCCAGTGAACCAGCCGGACGTCAGCCTGGTTAGCTGCCTCGTCGACGAACTCTGGATCGAACAGCGCCGAATACTCATGGATGATGACGCCGGTCGTCATGCCGAGCGCGTGGAATAGGCGCCCCATCCAGCCACCGTCGCGACGGGCGAGGTAGTCGTTGACCGTCACCAGGTGGACGCCCTTGCCCGTCAGCGCGTTGAGATAGAGCGGCAGCGTCGCCACCAGTGTCTTGCCCTCGCCGGTCTTCATCTCGGCGATCTTGCCCTCGTGCAGGACCATGCCGCCGATGAGCTGGACGTCGAAGTGGCGCATGCCCAGTGCGCGGCAGCCAGCCTCGCGCACCGCCGCGAAGGCGTCTGGCAGCAGGTCGTCGAGGGTCTCGCCCTCGGTCAGTCGCTCCCGAAACTCGGCCGTCGTCGCCCGCAGCGCGTCGTCGTCGAGCGCCTGGTAGTGCGCCTCAAGCGCGTTGATATCCGCCACCCGCGGCTGCAGCCGTCGCAGC
This sequence comes from Chloroflexota bacterium, assembly GCA_020849725.1. The sequence continues at coordinate 20,457 of JADLAZ010000004.1, read as the reverse complement.
GTCCGGTCGTTGACGTCACCGCCGAGCATCCGGTTCAACGCCTTCAAAATCATGTCCTGCCCCCGATCAGCACGGCCGGCGCCCGTCGGACACGCGCCTCGCCGGCGCCGCCCGCACATCCCACCGCCTATAGCATACAGTACGCATCAGCCCGACCTACGGGTGCAGCGGCCGGTTCCAACGCAATTCAGACGAGATTCCTACCGAGTTCTTCTCCCAATCGCGCCCGGCCGGGGCGTAAAGGAGACGGGGGAGATGATGCGACCCGGCCGGCCGGTGGCTCGGTTGGGCCGGCGCGGTGTCCAGCGGCGCAAGGAGTGCCCATGGCGCGCATCCTGATCGTGGACGATGATGACGGTATCGTCGCCATGCTGCTCGACCTGCTGCAATCGGAGGGTCACGAGACGCGCGGCGGTCATGGCGAGCCAGCCTGGCAGGCGGCCCTCGACTGGCGGCCAGACCTGATCCTGCTGGACCTGATGATGCCCAGTCTCGATGGCTTCGCTTTCAACCAGCGCCTGCGGGCCGAGCCACGCACGCGGGCCATCCCGGTGGTGGCTATGTCGGCGGCCTATAACCTGCGCGAGCATGGCGCGCAACTGGCGGTGGCGGGGGTGCTGGCCAAGCCCTTCGACATTGATAATCTGCTCGGTTGGGTCGCACGGCTGACGGCCCCGGCGCCACCCGATGGCACGCCGCCGCCAATCGCTCACGATCTCGCGTTGCTGATCATCGATGTCGATCGATGAGACGGCGCTGGCGGCGCTGCTCGATCAGTTGGTCGCCAGCGCGCCGCCAACGCTCGTCAACCAGTACACCTGGGCCGATCCGGCGCTCGACCATCCGGACGGGCCGGCCCGCCGACGAGCGAACCTGACGCTGTACCTGCGCGCCTTCGCCGGCGCACGCTGGTTGCTGGTGGCCGAGGCCGCCGGCTACAACGGCGCCCGCTTCTCCGGTGTCACGCTGACCGACGAAAGCAAGCTGGCCGGGCCGGCGCCGCTGCCCTGGGCCGGCCCGGCCGCCGGCTCCCAACGTGGCTCGACCGAGAACGGACCGTGGCGGCGCGAGCTGTCGTCGACCATCGTCTGGAAGGCCCTGGGCGACCGCACCGACGTTGCCCTCTGGAACGCCATCCCCTGGCACCCGGCCGGGGCGCGTGGCCCACTCTCCAACCGTCCACCGTTGCCGGCCGAGCGCGCCGCCGGCCTGGCGGTGCTGCGTCACCTGCTCAGCGCCGTGCTGCCGGCAGCGCGCCCCGTCGCCGTCGGCCGCGTCGCCCAGGCGCTGCTGGCCGAGCTGGGCCGGCCAGATGTGCCCTGCCTGCGCCACCCCGCCAACGGCGGCGCCCGCGCCTTCACCGAAGGCCTGGCGCGCCACTGCCCGCTGCCCGGCTGACCGGCCGGTGAACCGGCTGCGTGCTACCCTCAATCGCAGACAGGGCACGTTGGAGGCGCAAGGCGATGGCGTTGATCGTGGCCCACGTGATCAGGTCTGCCAGTGCTGGAAGATCACCGGGGTGGCCGTCTCCAGGTCAGCACGGCGCTAGTATTTTCGACCAGACACCGCCGAGGCGTGAGCCTATCGTCAGAAAGCCACGTCGTGGCCGAGCCGCCAGCAGTCGACCGCAGCGTAGGTCGCGCCGCGCGAGCTGAGCTGACTCCGCATCAGGGTCAGCTCATCGACCGGCCAGGCGACCGGGTCCGGCGCGGTGGTGGCGGTGATGGAGCGGCCGACGGTGGCGCGTTCTGCCGGCCTCACCGTGTCGGGCACGCGGCCAAGCGTCAGGTGGGCGGTGAACGGCCGCGCCTCAGTGGCGAAGCCGAGCGGACCGGTCGCGGCGGTGACGGCCGCCTGCAGCGAGGCCAGTCGTACCGTGTCGCCCGTCAGTCCCAACCAGACCACACGCGGGCGGGTCGGCGACGGGAATACACCCAGACCACCGGTGCGCAGCGCCAGCGGCTGCCCTGCACTCGCCACCCGGGCCAGCGCCGCCACAAGGTCCGCCAGCCGCGCCGCATCCGTCACCCCCAGGAACTGGATCGTGAGGTGGGCACTGTCGGGATCGCTCCAGCGCACATCCGGTGCTGCTGGTCGCAGCCGCTCGATTGCACGCCTCACCACGACCCGCACCGGCGCGGGCGCCATCACCGCGACGAACAGACGCAGATCCTCACTCACCTGCCGCCCACCGAGTCGGTACAGGTCGCTCACACCCGTCCAGCGTCTTGACCTGGAACGACCCGGCTGCGGCCCGCCTACACATCCGCCAGGTGCTCGACCCGGTCGAGGTGGACAACGACGAGCTCGTCGCCACGCCAGGCCAACTCGGTGACCGAGCAGTTGCGCACGCTGTACGTCTTCCACTGGGCGCCGTCACGCGCCAGGCGCTGGGCCAGGTAGCTGCCGATGACGCCGCCGTGGCTGACGACGGCGACGTGTGCTGTCCGGCTCTCGGCCTCGAGCGGGGCCAGCACCTGGCGGACGCGCTCGCGGAACTGCCAGCGCGACTCGCCGCCGGGCCAGCACAGGTCCTGGTCGGGCGGCTCCTGCCAGCGGGCGTAGAGCGCTGGGTAGCCAGCGGCGAACGTCGCGGCGTCCTGGCCTTCGATCTCGCCAAAGTGGATCTCGCGCAGATCGTCGACTGGGTGCGGTTGCCGGCCGGTGCGTGCCGCGATAGCAGCGGCAGTGCGCCAGGCGCGCTGCAGCGGACTGGCGTAGAGCCGGTCGATGGCATAGGTCGCAGCGACGTAGGCGCCGAGGCACTCGACCTGCTGCTCGCCACGCCGGCTGAGCGCCGAGTCGGTCCAACCACAGATGCGGTGCTGGACGTTGTGATCGGTTTCGCCGTGGCGGATCAGGATCAGGCGGCCCGACGACAGCCGCCCATCGAAGGTCGTCGTCATGAGCCAAGTATACCGCATCGCCCTCAGAGCGAGCACAGAACGAGCGTCGGCAGGCCCGGCGAAGGAAGGCGATATGGGCAAGACGATCGCACTGGCCTGTCAGGGCCGGCTCCACCGCCCAACCACCAGGACCCTGTGACGACAATTGCCATCCGCCCCATGCATCCGGTCTTCGTCGGACCGTCGTATACCTGCCGTCCACGACCGGACCAGCCACGGCTGGCCAGGCATCCGGGTGACACGCATCTGCGGTCGCCCGCCACGACGCCTGCCACGCGCCGTGGGCTGACGCGCATTGGCCGCACCATGCACACGGGAGGGAGATCGATGCGACGACCGCTGTTCCTGGCGCTCATGCTGGCCCTCGCCATCGTTGGGTCGGGGCTGCTGGCGGCCGACGCCGCACCCGCGACGCCCAGCCCAAGCCCGGACAAGATCGCCACCGCCACGCTCACCCCGGCCGGCGAGGGGCTGCCCGGCGCGCTACCGCGCGGCACGGCGACCTTCAAGGCGTTCACCAACGTGCGCAAACTCTGGTTCGAGTTGCGCGTCGAGGGGTTGGCGCCGAACTCGAAGCATGCCTGGCACATCCACCAGGGCACTTGTGCGACGCAGGGCGGGATTATCGTCAATCCCGCCACGCAGTTCGCCGGGGCGGCTAAGGACCTGACGGCCAACAGCGCCGGCGTCGCCTACGTCGTTGGTATGCTCAACGATCGGCCAACCTCCGGCCTGTCGGTGTTGACCAACAGCCTGCCGTATTACGTCAACGTGCATCAGACCGGCAGCATCCCCGGCCCGTTCGGCGGCGGCATCACGTGCGGCGACCTGTCGACCAACCCGGTGACTACCGACTACACCGTCAGTCTCACCGGCGCGGCCGAGGTCAACGGCGCCGGCACGCCCAACCAGGGTGACCCGGACGGCAGCGGCACAGCGCTGATCAAGGTCGGGCCGACCTGGGTCTGCGCCGCATTGAAAGTGAAAGACATCACCCTGCCAGCGGCGAACGCCCACATCCACAACGCCGCAGCCGGCGCCAACGGCCCGGTCGTCGTCAACCTGCCGATTCCGAACGCGGCCGGCACGTCGAACGGCTGCACGCTCGGTGTCTCCGCTGGCCTGACGAACCTCCTCAAGACCGCACCGGCCAATTATTACGTCAATGTCCACACCAGCGACTTCCCTGCCGGCGCGCTGCGCGGTCAGTTAGCATGACGAAGCGATGAGTGATGAGTCGGCCTGGATATCACGTCAAACTCTCATGAGCATCACTCATCACTCGCACTTCCCGGCCCTCGCGGGCGGACTGGTAAATGGCGAGGATGATCGCGAGTGGACGGCGGGCGGCCTCGCCAGTGATGGCGGGGTCGCGGTCCTCACGGATGGCGGCGGCCAGATCGGCGACCTGGGCGGCGTGGGCGCCACCGCTGATGGCAGCCGGATCGGCGGCGCCGGTCGGCGTGGCTGCGGTGGCAACGGCGACCTTCGTGCCATAGGCGCCAGCCTCGCCCTTCTCGTCCTTGAACTCCCAGACCGTGATCGTGCCGGCGGTGACGACAGCGGTGCCGCCATCGCCAGCGATCTCCAGCCGCTCCGGCAGGCCGGGGTAGATGGCAGTGCTGCCCTGGATCAGCCCCAGCGCGCCACTCTCGAAGTGCAGGATGGCCAGCGCGATATCCTCGACCTCGATCTGGTGCGCGGCCGTCGCGGTGCGGGCGACGACGCTCGTCACCGGCCCCATCACCCACTGCAGCATGTCGATGTAGTGGATGCCCTGGTTCATCAGGCAGCCACCGCCGTCGAGCGCCCAGGTGCCGCGCCAGGCGCCGCTGTCGTAGTAGCCCTGACTGCGGTACCAGGGGATGTACGCGCCACCGAAGTGCAGCCGGCCGAAGCGCCCCGCCTCCAGTGCCGCGCGCACCTGGCGCATCGCCGGGCCAAAGCGGTGCTGCGAAATCACCCCCAGCTTGACACCGTGCGTGCGGCAGGTGGTGATCAGGTGGTCGGCGGCAGCCAGTGTGATGTCGAGCGGCTTCTCGACCAGCACGTGCTTGCCAGCCGCCGCTGCCCGCGCGCCGATGGCAGCGTGCTGCCCGCTGGGCAGGCAGATGCTGACTGCCTGGATGTCATCGCGAGCCAGGAGAGCGTCGACGTCGGCCAGCGCCGGCACATCGAACGCCGCGCCCACCTCCGCGGCCCGCTCCGGGACCTCGTCCACGACCGCCACCAGCCGCGTGCCGGCGACCGCGCCGACCGCGCGCGCGTGAAACGGCGCAATCACGCCGCAGCCGATGATGCCCCAGCCGATCGGCCCGTCCGTCGCCATCGTCGCTCCTTGCCGCTGGCGGGCGCCCCGTATCTAAGCACCGACGCCATCGGCCCGGCGCCGCTGGCGCTGCGCGGCTCTTGTAGCAGGGGGGTCGGATCGCGTCAAATGGAGGCCATGCCGGTGCCTGCCGGCCGCGCCAGGAGTCGCCATGGTCGCCGATCTACCCATGCCGGCCGCCAACCAGATCGTGCTGGCCGACAACCTGGCAGTGCTGCGCCGCCTGCCACCCGGCAGCGTCGATCTGATCTATATCGACCCGCCGTTCAATACCGGTCACCCGCGCGAACATCGCTCCCTGTCGGTCGTCCATGATGAGGCGGGCGGCGACCGCACCGGCTTCGGCGGTCGGCGCTACCGCAGCCTGCCCTCCCCTGCCACCGCCGCCTATGACGACGCCTACGACGACTACCTAGCCTTCCTTGAGCCACGGCTGGTCGAGGCGCACCGGGTGCTGACGCCGACCGGCGCGCTCTACGTCCACCTCGATTATCGTGAGGTTCATTACGTCAAGGTGCTGCTCGACGGCATCTTCGGGCGAGCCAATTTCCTGAACGAGATCGTCTGGGCCTACGACTTCGGTGGGCGGAGCCGGCGGCGCTGGCCGGCCAAGCATGACACCATCCTCTACTACGCCCGCGACGCACGTGACTACGTCTTCAATGTCGACGCCATCGACCGCATCCCCTATCTCGCGCCGGGTCTGGTCGGGCCAGCCAAGGCGGCACGTGGCAAGCTGCCGGCCTCGGTCTGGTGGCAGACTATCGTCAGCCCGACCGGCAAGGAGAAGACAGGCTACCCAACGCAGAAGCCGCTGGCGATCGCCCGGCGCATCATCACCGCCTCGTCGCGGCCCGGCGACCTCGTGCTGGACTTCTTCGCCGGCAGCGGCACGACCGGCGTCGCCGCGCACGCACTCGGCCGCCACTTCCTGCTGGTGGACAGCAACCCGGCCGCAGTTGAGATCATGGCCCGGCGTCTGCCGCCGGAGATCGCGACCGTCGTCACCTGGCCAGCGGAGTGAGCGGCTCAGGCGCCGCGTACCGGGGCCGCGCGCTAGAGGTCGCCCCGCACGGCATGGGCGATGTTGGAGGTGTGCGACAGCACTCGACTGAGAGCCGTCAGCAGGTCAAGGTGGATGGTGCTCGACGCCAGGCTCGGCGCTACCCCCTCGCGCAGCCGATCGAGGTGGCGTCGGTGCAGCTCGCGCTTCACCCCGTGCAGCCACGCCTTGCGCGCCAGCACCTCGTCGGCCAGCACCGGGTCCTGCGCCGCCAGCGCGGCCAGGGATTGCTGCAGCGCACCGGTCACATCCCGATGGTAGCCCACCAGCTCGCCCCAGCCATCGTCCGAGAAGGTGATCTGATTGCGGCGCTTGCGCCGCGCCAGCCGCATCAACTGCTTGTCAATCAGGTCACCAATCGCCTCCAGATCGGCGATGACGTAGAGCAGGGCGATGTGACGCCGCGCCTGGTCGACGGTCAGCAGGTCATGGTCAAGCTGGGTCAGGTAGCTCTTGACGGCGGCGTCCAGATCATCCAGCTCGTCGTCGAGCGTGGCGATGCGCGCCGGCACGCCCACCCCGCGCTCTTCGAAGGCGTGGATGCTCAGCCGCAGCATTTCGGTGGCCAGGTCGGCCATGCGCAGCACCTCGCGCGTGGCCTGACCCAGCGCTACCGCCGGCACGGCCAGTGCCTCGGGATCGAGGTAGCGTGGGCCGACGGTGGAGGTCGGCGCCGACGGCAACACCCGGCGGACCAGGTGTGTCACGGGCGCAGTGAGCGGGGCGAAGAGCGCCGCTAACAAGAGATTGAAGCCAAGATGCCCGACCGCCACCTGAGTAGCCGGGGTCGGGAGCCAAGCGCCCAGCAGCGCCGCGAGTGGGCCGAGGAGCAGCAGCGCCAGGCCGGCCCCGGCCAGCTTCGTCCCACCGTGGATGAGCGCCAAGCGGCGGCCGTCTACGCTGCTGCCGCCCAGCGCCGTCAGGAGCGCCGGCATCGCCGAGCCGACGTTGGCGCCGAGCAGGAGGGCAAGCGCGGCCTCCAGCGGGAGTGTCCCTCCGGCCGCCAGCACCAGGATGAGCCCGACTGCCGCAGCGCTGGAGGCGAAGACCATGGCCAGCGCCGCACCAAGCAGAGCGAGTACCAGCGGAGCACCGACCAGGGCCGTTGCCAGTTCAGCCGTCAGCCGGTTGGTGGCGATGGCGGCGCTATCGGCTGAGAGGATGGCCAGGCCGAGCACGACGATGCCGAAGCCGAAAGCGGCCTGACCCAGATCGCGGTGAGCCGTGCGCCGGCTCGCCAGCGCCATGCCGGCGCCAGCGCCAAGCAGGAGGAGCGCATGGTCGGTGATCCGCAGCGCCAGCAACTGCACCACCAGTGTCGAGCCGACGTTGGCGCCCAGCAGGGCGATGGCGGCCGTCTCCAGCGGCAGGAGCCGGGCGCTGACCAGCTCGACGAGCAAGGCGGAGGTGGCGCCGGAGCTCTGGGTGAGGACCGTGGCCAACCCGCCGAGACCGAAGGCGGCCAATGGGCGGCCGGTGAGATTCAGCGTCGCGCGCCGCAGGACTGGGCCGAAGGCGCGCTGCATCGCATCGCCGAGCAGGCGCACGCCATAGAGGAGCAGCAGTGTGCCGCTGACGAGAAGGCTAACGAGAGCAGTGGGGCTCGTGATGTCGAGCATGGGCGCCTCACGTACCGTGTGGCCAGCTCGGCCCCGGTCGGCGCTATTGCGGTGTTGAGGATAATACCACGAAACGGTCAATCGTACCGGTGTGCCTGCCGGCACCGTTTCGGCTGCAGCCGCGCCCGTCGTCATCCGGGCCTGTGCCGGAACCATGTGATCGGTGGCGCCGTGGCCGCCCGCGATAGGTCGTTCACGGTTGACGCAGCCGCGCCATCGTCAGCGCATCGACATAGCGGCCGCCACGGAAGGCGTAGGCATGAAGCGTGCCCTCGACGGCGAAGCCGAACTTCTGATAGAGCGCGATGGCAGCGGTGTTATCGGTGTAGACGATCAGCTCCAAGCGCATGAGATTGAGCCAGTTGTCCGCCAGGTCGACGGCCGCCGCCATGAGCGCCGTGCCAACGCCGCGCCCTTGCCAATCATCGCGCACGCCCATGCCGATCTGGCCGACGTGGCGGCGGCGCGGCCGATCGGTCGTCTCCAGGCCCAGGCTCCCGATGACCTCGCCCGCGACGCAAGCGACCAGGTGATGGAAGCCCGCTGGTGGTGACGCCAGACGCGCGCGCCGTGCCTCGGCTGATTGATACGGCAACTGCAGCGTGCCAGACGCGACGCGCGGCGAGGTGAGGATGCGGTGAATCGCCTCGTAGTCGTCAGGCTCGGCATGCCGGATCGTCACGGCGGTACGTGCAGCATCACTCACGGCCGCCTCCTCATGGCTGGTCGAGTGCCCAGACCGGCCCGGCGCCGGCCAGGACGCGCCGGCCGACGATGGCCACCGCGCCGATATGCTCGCCGCCAGGCAAGCCCTCACCCAGCCGCTGCCAGGTCTGGCCGCCATCGCGGCTCTGGTAGACGCCGTCGTCGGCGCCAGCCACCAGCCGGCGAGCATCGACCGGGTCCGGCGCCAGCGCGACAACGCGCGTGTGGCCGAGCGCCGTCTTCGACCAGCGCCAGGTCTGGCCGCCGTCATCGCTGCGGAAGAAGCCGCCGCTCGTGCCCAGCGCCAGCCCGCCGCCCGCGCCAGCGATGGCGAAGACGTGGACGACCGGCGGCAGGCCGCTACCGGCCGTCTGCCAGGTCATGCCGCCATCGTCGGAGCGGAACAGGCCGGCGCCGATTGTGCCGGCCAGCAGCCGGCCCGGCCGCCCAGGGTCCGCCGCCAGCGCGTAGACCGCCAGGTCGCGCGGCAGTCCGGTCGACGCCGCCATCCAGGTCGCGCCACCGTCGTCACTGCGGAACAGCCCGTGGCGGCTGGCGCCGACCATCAGCCGGCGCGGCGTGCCCGGGTCGGCCAGGATGCTCAGCAGTGGCTCGTCGCGCGGCAGCCCATCGCCCAGCGGCCGCCAGGTCGCGCCACCGTCATCGCTGCGGTACGCGCCGCGGCCGGTGGCGGCGTAGAGCGCGTCCGGCGCGCGACTGAGGCCCGGCGTCGCCGTCTCTGGCTCCAGCCCTCGGGCCGCCTGCCAGGTGCGGCCGCCATCGGTGGAGCGGTAGATGCCATCATCGGTGCCGGCCAGCACCGTGCTGCCGTCGCCGGCCAGCAGCGCCAGCACGACCCGTCCTGTCAGGCCGGACGGCGTGAAGCGTGCACCCGCCCAGGGCAGCGCGCAGCCGGCCAGCAGGCTGATCGAGAAGAACACCATGATGAACGGGTGGGGACGAGTCACACGCGGCTCCGTGATTGCTGGGTCACGTGGCGGTTTGCGTGGGACCGGCGGTATCAACCACTGGCCACCTCGGTGCGGATATGCCAATGATAGAACCAAGAGTGGTGCGGAGCGATAGTCGCTGCCCCGCTCGCCCCGGCGATCCGGCCCGTGTTCAGACCGAATATCCAGGAATCCCCTGGGCCGGCCGATATCCATCCTACCAGCCTGGTTGAGAATCTCCGCCAGTGGCCGGAAATCGAACGGCGTCGTCCCGAGGAGCGCACGGATGGCCCACAACCACGCGCCACTGGTCGAGCTGCTGCGCGGTTGCGGCGACGCCGTGCGAGGCGCCGTCGCCGCCCTGCGCGCCAGCGAGCCGGTGGCGGCGCTGGCCGACGACCTGGGACTCGGTGCGGACGGCGCACCGACCAGCCGTGTCGATCAGGTGGCGGAGCAGGCCGCGCTAGCCTTTCTGGACGGTGCGCGATGGCGCGGCAATATCCTCAGTGAGGAGCAGGGCTTGATCGATCGCGGCGCGGCGCTGACACTCGTCATCGACCCGATCGACGCGACCAACAACGCCGTCACCGACTTCCCCTACTACGCTTTCGCCATCGCCGCCGTCGACCAGCGACCGATCGCCGGCTGCGTTCTCAATCTGCCGACGGGTGATTGCTGGACGGCCGCGTACGGCGCCGGCGCCTGGCACAACGACCGCCGCCTGCCGCCCGGCTCGGTGACGCGGCTAGCCGACGCACGGCTGGGACTGGTGCGGCCGATGACGCCCGCCGATCTGGCACGCCTCCAGCCGCTGCTGTTCGGCGCGCAGCGCGTGCGCATCACCGGCTGCACCGCGCTCGACGTCTGCCTGATCGCCAGCGGCACGCTGCACGGCTTCGCCAATGTCAACCGCTACACCAACCCGCTGTGGGGCGAGAAGATCGTCGACTACGCAGCGGCGGCGCTGGTGTTGGAGGAGACCGGCGGCGCGCTGGCCGACCTGGATGGCGCGGCGCTGACGTATCCGCTGGACCTGCGCCACCGCCTGAGCCTGCAAGCAGCCGCCACACCGGCGCTGCTGGCCGCGCTGCTCGCTGCATTTCAGGCGGCCGACGCTGAGATCGGGGAAAGGCCCAACCGATGACATGGGCGCAGGCGCCACCGAGGCGTTAATCCAATATGGGCCGCTCGTGCGTCAACACTGTGGCACGCGCGGGCCGACGGCGGCGACACACGCTTGGCAGCTGTGGAATGTTTATGGTACACTGGCCGCCAATTACGTGCCGCAGCCGCCTGATTCTGGCGCAAGACAACGCGGCAACGGGCCGCGAGTAGTCATCTTTATGGTCTGTAAGGAGGCTCCCGACTATGGCACACGAGTACCTCGGCGATCCGGCGCACCACCGGCGCGGCTCGATGGCGCGCCGCTCCGTTCTCGGCCTGCTCGGCGCGGGCACACTGGCCTCGGTCATGGCCGCCTGTGGCGGCACGCCGGCCAGTCCGACCGCCGCGCCGAAGGCGGCCGAGCCGACCAAGCCGGCCGCGGCCGCGCCGACGACCGCCCCCGCCGCCGCGCCGACCACCGCGCCCGCCGCGGCAGCGACCAAGCCGGCCGCGGCCGCGCCAACGACCGCCCCCGCCGCCGCGCCGACCACCGCGCCCGCCGCGGCAGCGACCAAGCCGGCCGCGGCCGCCGCACCCGAGGGCGGCACGATCGTGCTCGGCATGTGGCAGGAGCCGGAGAGCCTCAACCCATACATCACCAGCATGACCTACTCGATCTGGGTCAACCAGGTGATCAATACGGAGATGCTCAAGACCGGCCGCGACGACAAGGTCGTGCCGAACCTCTTGAGCGAGGTGCCCACGCTGGAAAACGGCGGCATCTCCAAGGATGGCCTGGTTTACACGCTCAAGTTCAAGCCGAACCTGAAGTGGTCCGATGGCCAGCCGCTCACCGGCGAAGACCTGGTCATGACCCACAAGCTGATCATGGACCCGAAGTTCGGCGCCAGCGGGACAACTGGCTGGAGCCAGATCCAGCAGATCGAGCTGTCGGCCGACAAGCTGACGGCGACCGTCCGCCTCAAGCAAGTCCACGTCTCGTTCCTGGCCGACGTGCTGACCTACGCCGCCTCATCCGGCGGCGGCTTCCTGCTGCCCAACCACTATTTCAAGAACATCCCGGTCGAGAAGATTGCCGAGGACCCGTCCGGCGCGCCTGGCGGCAACAAGTACATCGGCGCCGGTCCGTTCAAGATCGTCGACTGGAAGAAGGGCCAGAGCCTGACCGTCGAGCGCAACCCGAACTGGCAGGGCGCCAAGTCGAAGCTGGACAAGATCATTTTCAGCTTCGTCGCCACGCGCGAGGCCCAAATTGACGGCCTGCGCACCGGCGATATGGACTACGCCGTCGACTTCATCGAGGCCCAGATTCCAGACCTGGAGAAGGTGCCCGAGACCAAGGTCTACGCCACCAAGGCCGTCGGCTCGATCGAGCGCTACTACTTCAGCCTGTACGAGCCGAACAGTGACCGCACCAAGCCGCACCGGCTCTGGGGCGGCGTCAAGGAGGGCGCGAAGGTCCGCCAGGCGGTGTCGATGGCGCTCAACCGCCAGACCGTCGTCGATAAGATCCTGTTCGGCAAGACGACGGTGGCCGTCAACGATATGGACAATGGCCAGTGGTTCAATACCGCGCTCAAGCCGTACCCGTTCGATCTCGACAAGGCGTCGGCTCTGCTCGAGGAAGCCGGCTGGAAGAAGGGCGCTGACGGCATCCGCGAGAAGGGCGGCGTCAAGTTCGAGTTCACCCACGCCACCACCAGCGGCAATGTCACGCGCGAGACGATCCAGCGCGCCTTCATTGCCGATCTGGAGAAGATCGGCATCCGCCTGAAGATCGAGAACTACAAGCCGGCCGAGATGTTCGCCAACTACGCCAAGGGCGGCGTCGGCGCCACCGCCAAGACGGACATGTGGGGGTGGACGACCGGCTCAACTGACCCGAGCATCTTTGACGATCTCCTCGGCAGCAAGAACATCCCGACCAAGGAGAAGCCGGACGGCAACAACTATGTCGGCTACAAGGACGCCGACATGGACACGATGCTGGCGCAGCAGGCCAAGGCGATCGATGCCAAGGAGCGCAAGGCCATCGTCGACAAGATCCAGCAGAAGATGTGGGATGACTGCCCGGTCGTCTACATCTACGACCGACTCAACATCGATATGGCCAAGAGCTGGATGGTCGGCATCGAGCCATTCCCGGCGGCCCGATCGTTCTGGAACGTCGAGGCCTGGGGCACGACCAAGAAGCGGTAGCCACGTGCTGCGGGCTGCGTGACCAGCGATACGTCCCCGGTCACGCGGCTCGCGCCATGTTTCATGCCTGGCCCGTCTCATGTATCATTGAGGCGGGCCACAGCATAGTCGCCGCTCTCCAGCCACACACCGGGAGGCGCCATGGGTCGGTACCTTACCCGCCGGCTGCTGCAATCACTGCTGATGCTCGTGCTGCTCACCTTCGGTTTCTACTACATGATCTTCGCTCTGGGCGATCCACTGGCGCGGCTGAACAACATCCCCGGCATCAGCGAATCCGACAAGCAACGCATCCGGGCCGACTACGGCCTGGAGCGGCCGGTGTGGGCGCAATACATCGCCTGGGCCGGCGGTGTGCTGCGCGGCGACCTGGGCAAGAGCTTCGTCAACCGCCAGCCGGTTATCATCGAACTCAGCGAGGCGCTGCGCAACACGCTCATCCTGATGGTGACCGCCTTCGTCGTCACGCTGCTGGTGGCGATCCCGATTGGCATCTACTCGGCGCTGCGCCAGTACTCCTTCTTCGACCACCTCATCACCGGCCTATCGTTTGTCTTCTTCTCGACGCCGGTCTTCATGATGGGCTTCGTGCTGATCTTCCTGCTCGCCATCAAGTTCAAGGAGTGGGGGCTGCCCTACTTCCCGCCGGGCAAGATGTACGACCTGCGCGAGGGGCCATCGCTGGAAAGCGTTATCTACCATCTGGTGCTGCCGGTGCTGACGCTGGTGCTGATCCAGGCGGCTCTGTACGTGCGCTACCTGCGCTCCAGCATGCTCGAGGTGTTGTCGCAGGACTATCTGCGCACCGCCCGCGCCAAGGGGCTGCCAAATCGCACCGTTCTGCAGCGCCACGCCTTCAAGAACGCCGCGCTGCCCCTGGTGACTCTGATCATGCTGCAACTGGCGGCGCTGGTCTCCGGCGCGGTCGTCACCGAGCGGCTCTTCTCCTGGCCGGGCATGGGCACACTGTTCATCAACTCGGTCGACAAGGTCGATTACCCGGTGCTGATGGCCATTCTGACGATTGCCGCGACGATGATCATCATCTGCAATCTGCTGGCCGATGTGGTCTATGCCTACCTCGACCCACGCATCAAGTACTCCTGAGGCGGCCGACAGCCGGAGGCGCGACCTCCGCGAGGAGCGAGCATGAGCGAGAGCAGCTACGAGCAGCGGCAGGCGCCGGTCGGTCTGGCCACCGCCGTGAGCATCGACCAGGAGAGCAAGCTCGACGCGCGCGTGCGCACCGACAGCCCATGGGTGGTGACCCGGCGAAGGTTCTTGCGCCATCGCGCCGCCATCGTCAGTCTGGTGCTGCTGGTGGCGATCGTGGCCACCATGTATGGCAGTGCCCTCTGGATCCCGGCCGATGCAGCGCGCACCGGCGTGGACCTCAACAACATCAACGCGCCGCCCAGCCTGGAGCATCCCATGGGCACCGACCAGGCCGGCGCCGACGTGCTGGTGCGCATCCTGCTCGGCGGCCGCGTCAGCTTGACGGTCGGGTTCCTGGCGATGGCGCTGGCGATGACGCTCGGCACGCTCGTCGGCGCTTTTTCGGGCTACTATGGCGGCTGGGTGGACTCCGTCTTGATGCGCCTGACCGACACGATGCTGGCGATGCCTCTGCTGATGGTCGTCGTCGTGCTGGCGGCGGTGCTGCGTGGCACGTTCGACACCGTCATGGTCATCATCATCGTCATCGGCATCACCACCTGGATGACGGTCGCGCGCATCGTGCGGGCCAACTTCCTGTCGTTGCGCCACAAGGAGTTCGTCGAGGCGGCGCGCTGCATCGGCGCCGACGACCGCCGCCTGATCTTCCGCCACGTGCTGCCGAACACGATCGCGCCAATCATCGTGGCGGCCACGCTCGAGGTCGCCAATGCCATCCTGCTGGAAGCATACGTTTCCTTCCTGGGCGTCGGCATCCAGCCGCCAACCCCATCGTGGGGCAACATGATCTCCGGTGCGCAGGAGGTACTCTACCGCGCCCCGTGGCTGGCCCTGTTCCCCGGCCTGATGATCACCCTGACGGTGCTGAGCATCAACTTCATCGGCGACGGCCTCCGCGATGCCCTCGACCCGCACCGCACGCTCTAACAGGTACACATGCCCATGGCTGGATTCGCGTTGCTCGACGCCATGCCCGTCCAGGATCGCGATCTCCTGACCCGCCTGACACTCTATTTTGAGGCGCTGGAGACGCGTCTGGCCCAGGGCCAGGGCTGGTTCATCTTCAACGCGCGCGGTCAGCGCGCCGCCTGGCTGAGCCGCTTCATCCACGCCCGGCTAGCCGAGTACCGGCCGCTGATCTCGTTCTACGTCATGCCCTGGCGCGACTTCGCGCTCAATGCCTACATGACCGAGATCGAGCTGCCGGGCCATCAGGCCGCCGCCCCGCCGGCCAGCGGGCATGACGCCGACGACGGCGCGCATCGCCGCCGTGAGTACACCATCGCCACCGGCGTCTCGCGCGCTACCGGCTTCCAGATGCGCCAGTGCGACGTCCTCGTCGTCACCGGCTTGCAGCCGAGCCAGCCGCACGAGGTGCGCCTGCTCGACGCCACGCTTGGCCAGCGCCACCTGCACCGCCGCGCGACACTGCTGCTAACGCCGCACCCCCCCGACGAGCTTGCCCGACGCGTGCGCGCTATCGATGGCGGCGCCTCGGCCTGGGAGCGCCTGTGGGCCACCATGTACGAGCGGAGCCTGCTGGCTCTGTAACTCGTTCTACTCCGCCGCCGCCTCCCACTGGCTCTCCTCGCCTCTGGCGGGCACTGAGGCGAGCGGTGCGGGCGTCGTTCTGGCGGCGCGAATTGCGCGCCAGCCGCCTGTTGGGGCCGGCGTATGTGTCGCTGATCTTGCGCTGGTTCACCTGGGGACTGGCGCTGGTGCTGAGCCTACCCGGCCTATCGCAGCCGTACAACACGACGTGGGCGCCGCTGGCGCTGCTGATCACCGGCGGCTGGCTGCTAATCATGAGTGCCTACCTCCCGGTGGTGCGGGCAGCGCTGCCGAGGGGACTGCGCCACCGGGGCAGCATGCGGGCCTTCGAGCGGGGCGCGCTCGTGTGTGTGCTGGACGTGCTGATCGCCGGACTGGCGATCGTCGTCACCGGCGGCTGGGGCAGTCCCTTCTACACGTATGGGCTGGCGAGTGTCGTCATGCCGGCGCTGATGTTCGGCTACCGGGCGGCGTGGCTGGCAGGGGTCAGCTTCGCGGCTTTGTTCCTGCTGGCGGTCATCGCCGTGCCGGAGGGCATCGAGCGCGTGCTGGCGCCGGGCAATGGCGCTGGCCTGCTCGGCTTCGTGCTGGTGCCGACGCCGCTGGGGCTGTTCGCCGCGTACCTGGGCGACCTGATGCGCCAGTTGGAAGCCGAGCGCGACCGTGGCCAGCGCGCGCTGGCCGAGGCCGAGATACTCCAGGCGGTGATGGCCAGCGGCCTGCGCCACGTCGCCGCGCCGGACCAGTTCGTGGCCGAGACGGTGGCGCGCCTGCGCGGCTCGGGCCGCCTGCGCGGCTTCGCCATCGCCTACCGCCAGCCGCCGGCTGCCGACGACGGACCAACCGATCGGAGCGCCGGTTTCGGCCCGATAGATGCGCTGATGGCGGCCTACTGGCGTGGCGAGCCAGTTCAGCCCACCTCGTTGATGCTGCCGCTGCCGCTGGCACAGGGGCAGCGCCAGCTCGGCCTGCTGATCGCTGTCGCACCGTTCGTCGAGCTGCGCCGCCCGTTCCTGACGGCGCTGGCGGGCCAGGTGGCGGTGGCGTTGACGAACGCGCAGCTGGCGGCGGAGGCTGAGGCGCTGGCGGCCAGGGCCGAGCGCACCCGTCTGGCGCGGGAGATCCACGATGGCATCGCCCAATCGATGTATATGCTGACGCTGAACCTGGAGGCCGCCGCCGAGTTGGTCGACCGTGACCCGGAGTGGCTGCGCGCCCGCTTGCAGACGCTGATCGAACTAGCCCGGCAGACGCTGTGGGAGACGCGCCACTACGTCCACGATCTGAAGCCGCTGCTGGCCGACGAGCGCGGCCTGCGCCCGGCGATCGAGACTCTGACGCGCGAGTTCGGCGCGATCAGCGGCCTGCCGGTGGCGCTCGCCATTACCGGCGACGAGCCGCCGCTGCTGCCGGTGACGCGCCAGGCGCTCTACCGCATCGTTCAGGAGGCGCTGGCGAACGTTTTCAAGCACGCTGGCGCGGCGCACGTGACGGTCGAGCTGGGCTTCGCCGCCGACGGCGTGCGCCTCTCCATCGCCGATGACGGCCGCGGCCTCACGCCGGTGAACGGCACAGCCGGCGAGCGCGGCTTCGGCCTGACGACGATGCGCGCCCGCGCCGAAGAGCTGGGCGGCCGGTTCGAGGTGACCAGCACGCCGGGCACGGGCACGCGGCTAACCGTGCATGTGCCGGCCACCAGCCATCATGTCGCGCGACGGACCGTGCCGGCACGGCCCGAAGAGGCGGCTAGGAGCTGACGATGAGCACGACCGCGACCGTCCGCCTCATGATCGTCGACGACCACGAGATCGTCCGCACCGGCCTGCGGCTGGCGCTGGAGATCGAGCCGGACCTCATCATCGCCGGTGAGGCGGCCACTGGCGAGGAGTTCCTGCGCCGCCTGCCGGCGGTGCGGCCGGACCTGGTCTTGCTCGACGTGCTGATGGATGGCATGGGTGGCATCGAAGCCTGCCGGCTGGCCAAGGCCGAGCAGCCGGCATTGCGGGTGCTGATGCTGACCTCACACGCCGACGATCAGGCCGTCGTCGCAGCGGTGCTAGCTGGCGCGGCCGGCTACGTGCTCAAGACCGTCAGCCGCACCGACCTGCTGAAGGCGATCCGCACCGTCGCCACCGGAGGTGCGCTGCTCGATCCTGGCGTTACTGGTGCGGTCACACGCCGGCTCGTGGAGCTGAACCGCCAGACACGCCAGGAGGAGGCGGCACTGCTCTCCGACCGCGAGCGCGAAGTGCTGCAACTGGTGGCCGAGGGGCTGACGAACAAGGAGATCGCCGCCACGCTCGGCATCACCGAAAAGACAGCCCGCAACCACATCAGCCACATCCTGGACAAACTCGGCCTGTCGCGCCGCACCGAGGCCGCTGCGTACGCGGTCCAGAGGAAGTTAGTCACGCTGCCCGATCTAGCACTGGACAAGCGACCGTGACTGCGCCACTGCGGCGATCTGCTATCGTCATGGGTGTCTCACGCCCGTGCCCCTGCCCGGCTCGGGATAGTCGGCCATCAGCCGCAGGAGAATGTCATGATCGTCGTCGGCCATCGCGGCGCGCCGAACCAGGCGCCGGAGAACACGCTCGCCAGCTTTGAGGCGGCTATCGCCATCGGCGTCGACGCCATCGAGTTGGACGTCCACCACAGCCGCGACGGCCACCTCGTCGTTATTCATGACGCGACTCTGGAGCGCACGACCGATGGCCGGGGTCCGGTGTCCGAGCGGACGCTCGCCGAGCTGAAGGTGCTCGACGCCGGCGGCTGGTTCGACCCGCGCTTCGCCGGCGAGCGCATCCCCACCTTCGATGAGGCGCTCGACTGCATCGGACGACGCACCCGTCTCCAGGTCGAGATCAAGGGCCGGAGCGACGGCCTGGTTGAGGCGACGCTGGCGTCACTGGCGGCGCGCGACCTGCTGGGCACCGTGATGATCACCTCCTTCCAGCTCGACCGGCTGCCGCTCGTCCGGGCGCTGGCGCCCGGCGTGACGATCGGCGCGCTGATCCACGAGCGCCAGTCCGATGGGCGGCCGCTGAGCGCGCCCGAGGCCGCCGCCGCGACCCGCGCCGCCGGGGCCGACGTCATGCTCCTCTGGCACGCGCACCTGGACGAGGCGGCCATGGCCGCCGGCCGGGCGGCCGGCCTCGTCGTCGGCGCCTTCGGCGGACCAGCGACCGAGGCCGACATGCGTCGCATCATCGGCCTCGGCGCGGTGCGGATGACGTCGAACTATCCGGACCTGTTCCGCCGCGTCGCCGACGATCTGCGACGCGGCAGCTAGCGCGACGCCTCGTCGTCTGCCGGCCCGTCGCCGACCACCTGATGCCCGCCGGCCGCCTCGTCGATCAGCGGCAGGGCGCCGGCACGGGCCACAAGATCGCGCTCAGCCAGTCAGAATCGCGTTCACCTCGGCCACGTCGGCGGCGTTGAGGCGCCAGTCGGCGGCCGGGACGTGGGCGCGGACTTGCTCGGGACTGGTCGCGCCGGAGATGACCGAACAGACGCGCGGCTGAGCCAGCAGCCAGGCATGGGCCAGGTCGCCCATGGCGTGGCCACGCGCCTCGGCCCAGGCCGTCAGCGCCTCGACGATCGTGAAGTTGGCATCGGTCATGTACTGCTGGACGGAGCGGTTGTTCTCCCCGCGCGAGCCGACCGGCGCCGGCTCGCCGCGCCGGTACTTGCCGGTCAGGAAGCCGCCGGCCAGCGGGAAGTAGGGCAGGATGCCGACACCCGAGGCATTGCAGTAGGGAACCAGCTCGCGCTCGATGCCGCGCTCCAGCAGGTGGTAGTGCGGCTGGATGGTGACGAAGGGCGACCAGCCGCGCACCTCGGCGATCGTGTTCGCCCGCGCCAACTGCCAGGCGGCAAAATTAGAGGCGCCGACGTAGCGCGCCTTGCCCGAGCGCACCAGATCATCCAGCGCCCGCAGCGTCTCCTCGATCGGCGTCGTGTCATCCCAGCGGTGGATCTGGAACAAGTCGATGTAGTCAGTCTGCAGACGCCGCAGCGCCGCCTCCACGCCGGTCATGATCCGGTGACGTGACGCGCCGCGGTCGTTGGGACCGTCGCCGACCGGGCTGGCGACCTTGGTTGCGAGCACCACCTTGTGCCGCCGGTCACGCACCGCCACGCCGATCGTCTGCTCCGAGCGCGTCTGAGTGTAGATGTCGGCTGTATCGATGAAGGTGATGCCGACGTCGATAGCGGCATCGATGATGGCCGTCACGCCGGCCTGGTCGACCTTGCCGCCGAACTGGTTGGTGCCCAGGCCGATGGCCGAGACGCGCAGGCCCGACGGCCCAAGTTGCCGATACTCCACGCCGGTATCCTCTCCCCACGAGCGCTGCCGCGCGCCGGCCGATCCGCGCTCGCGTCCACGCCCAAGGGCTGCATTGTAGCAGGCCCGCCCGCCCGGCCGGCGCTGCACGTTGGTTGACACACAACGCTTCGGTTCTATCCTCCTCACGGATCACGTAGGTATCTTCCTGAATGCGCCATCCTGCGCCAGTAGTGGACTCCTTGCACCACTTGAGATGTGCATGCCGTCGCTTCAGAGTACCCGGTCCGGCGTCCTCCGGTCGGTCCTGTCGATATTGTGCACACTCCTCTTGCTGCTCCATGCACTACCGGCTGCCGCCCAGACGCCGGTCGTGCCCCCGGCGACCAGCCCGCAGCCGCCCGTCCCGGCGGTACTCACCGTCCCGCCCGCGGCCGACCCGCAGCTGCCGACGCAGCCGCCGCCCTGGTCGTGACGCTGCCGCCGGTCGGCCGGGGACGCCGCACCGTCGCCGCCACCAGCGTGGCCGCGCGCACCGGGAGCCAC
>JADLAZ010000003.1 GCA_020849725.1 Chloroflexota bacterium | reverse complement strand
GTCGGGATGGCGGCTCAGGTAGTCGTAGCGCGCGATCATGGCGTCCTCCGCTGGCTCCACCCGCGCCGCCGCCCGGCGCGTGGCCGGCAGCTTACCATAGGCTTATTCTGAGCGAACTCTACTGCCTACCGCGCCAGCACCCATGATCAGCACGCGCATGCGTAACCTCCGAAGGAGAGCAAGGGGCCAGGAACTGAGGAGGAACGAGGGGACTGGGCGAACGGGAGTGCCCGTGGGAGGTGGGTCGTGCAGAGCGAGTCGTGGTGAGCCGTAGCTCGGTGTTCGATCGCGAGTGTGACTGTACCATGCTGGCTGGGCGCGCGCGAGCGGGCGTGGCATCGCGCCGGATCATGGCAGAGCGAGCGTTCATGGGGCTGCAGTCTGCTAGACTATGCCGGTGAGCGAGCAGGAGCGGAGCCAGCACCAGCAGTCCGGCCAGCCAGCGATCGTCGTGCGCGATCTCGTCAAGCGCTACTCCGGGCGGGTCGTTGTGGCTGGGCTGTCGTTCGACGTCGGTGTCGGCGAGATCTTCGCCCTGCTCGGGCCGAATGGCGCCGGCAAGACGACGACAATCGAAGTTCTGGAGGGCTATCGGCGCCGCGACGGTGGTGAGGTGCGCGTCCTTGGCCTGGACCCGGAGCGAGACGGTCCGGCGCTGCGCCGTCGCGTCGGGCTGATGCTGCAGGAGGGTGGCGTCTATCCGGCGGCGCGACCACTGGAGATGCTGCGTCTGGTGACGGCCCTGTATGAGACGGCCGATGACCCGGCGCGCCTCCTGGCGCTCGTCGGGCTGGAGGAGGTGGTAGCGACGCCGTATCGCCGGCTGTCCGGCGGACAGAAGCAGCGGCTGGCGCTGGCGCTGGCGCTGGTGGGCCAGCCGGAGTTGGTGTTTCTCGATGAGCCAACGGCCGGTCTGGACCCCGAGGCGCGTCGGCTGACCTGGGCGATCATCCGTGACCTGCGCGCGTCCGGCGTGACCGTCGTACTCACGACGCACCGGCTGGATGAGGCCGAAGTGCTGGCCGACCGGATCGCCATTGTCGACCACGGCCGGCTGGTCGCGCTGGGTGACCTGGCGACGCTGAGCGGAGCGACTGGGTCGACGGTGCGCGTCGTCACGGCTGGGCCATTGGACACCGCTCTGCTGGCGGCGCTGCCGGCGGCGCGATCGGCGCGCCTGGTCGCGCCGGATGTGGCGCTCATCGAGACGGCCGCGCCGGCCCTGGCCCTGGCCGAGGTGACGGCCTGGGCCGTCCGCGCCGGCGTTGCCATCCGCGAGGTGCGCGTCGGCGGCGAGACGCTCGAAGAGATTTACTGGCGCCTGACCAGCGCCGGCGAGCCGGACTGATGCGACAGGCAAACTGGGTGCGGGCGGTGCTAGCGCTGGCGGCGATGGAGCTGCGCCTGGTGACCCGGCGCGGTGAGGGCGTGCTGGTGACGATGGTGCTGCCAGTCGTGCTCCTGCTGTTCCTCGGCTCCACCGCACTCTTCGCCCAGGGCGCCGAGCGGCCGATCGACTTCCTGACACCGGGCATCCTGGCCCTGGCGATCATGTCGACCGGGATGGTCAGCCTGGGCATCGCCACCGCCTACGAGCGCCACTATGGCGTCCTCAAGCGGCTCGGCGGGACGCCATTGACGCGCGGCCAACTCGTCGCGGCCAAGCTGCTGGCAGTGCTGGCGATCGAGGCAGTACAGATGACGCTGATCGCCGGCATAGCGGCCGCCGTCTTCGACTGGCGACTGGTCGGCAACCCGCTCGTGACTATGGCGGTGGCGCTGCTGGGGACAGTCGCATTCGCCAGTTTGGGCCTGGCGCTGGCCGGTAGCCTGCGGGCCGAGGCCGTGCTGGCGCTGGCGAACGGCCTTTACCTCGTCTTCCTGCTGGTGGGCGGCCTGTTCGTGCCGATTAGCCACCTGCCGGCGGCCGTCGCCGCCGTCGCTCCCTGGCTGCCGGCGGCGGCGCTGGCCGATGCGCTGCGAGCGGCAGTATCGGCCGGGCCGCTGCCGTGGGGCAGCCTGGCCGTGCTGGCGGCCTGGGCGGTTGGCGGTGCGGTGCTGGCGACGCGCACGTTTCGCTGGGAGTGACGCCGCCGGCTGCGGTTAGGCCGCCGTCCAGCCGCCGTCGACGAGCAGTGTGTGGCCGGTGACCAGATCGGCGGCCGGTGAGGCCAGGTAGATCGCCGCGCCGACGACATCCTCGGGCTTGCCGATGCGGCCGATTGGCAAGCGGAGCATGACGTCGGCCTTGAAGGCGGGATCTTGCCAGAAGCCGGCCGACAGCGCCGACTCGATGAAGGTCGGACCGATGGCGTTGACCAGCACGCTATGCTGCGCCCATTCGAAGGCCAGCACCCGCGTCAGATTGACGACGCCGGCCTTGGCTGAGCAGTAGGCGGCGCGGCGCTGGTAGCCGACGACACCCATCTGAGAGGCAATGTTGATGATCTTGCCGCGCTGCTGGGCGACCATCTTGCGGCCGGCCGCCTGGCAGCAGAAGAAGACACCCTTGAGATCAATGTCCAGCACGCGATCCCAGTCTTCTTCGGTCACATCAAGTGCATACTTCGGGATATTGATGCCGGCGTTGTTGACCAGGATGTCGATGCGGCCGAAGTGGCCGACCGTCGCCTCCATGGCGTCGTTGATGCTAGCCAGGCTGGTCACGTCGAGCGGCACTGCCAGGGTGCGATGGCCGTAGTCGCGCTCGATGGTCGCGGCGACCTCGCGTGCCGCTTCTAGCCGATCGGGCACCTCGGTGATGACGACGTGCGCCCCGTGCGCGGCCAGACCGTGGGCGATAGCCTCGCCGATGCCCCGGCCGGACCCGGTCACCAGCGCGATCTGATCATCGACGCGAAAGCTCGGGATCTGCATCGCCGCTCCTCTGCGTATGGCTCTGTGTGCCAGCGCGCTCGCCGGCATGCGGGCGAAGTGTCGCACCGCTGCCGCCGCTGCGGAAGGCCCGCCCCCGCGCCCCTGCCGTTGCGACTGGCGTTCTGTATGATGGTGGCGCATCGTGGGTCGGTCCCACCGGTGTGGCGGTCTGGTCATGGGACAGCAGGAGTAGAGACGATGCTTCGAGGTGTTGTGGTCGCCGTGCTGATCGGGCTGGTGGTGGCCGGCTGCGCCGCGCCGGTCGCGCCGACGCCGACCGTCGCTCCCAAGCCGACTGCGGCAGCGAAACCAGCCGCCGCGACGTCCGCTGGCACACCAGCGGCGGCCAAGGTCAGCGCCAAGCAGTGGACGGCCGCGCCACCGATGACCATCAACCCGAGCCAGAAGTACACCGCGGTGATCACGACGACGAAGGGGCCGATCACGGTCGAGTTGCTGCCTGGCGATGCGCCGAAGACGGTCAACAACTTCGTGTTCCTGGCGCGTGAAGGCTACTATGACGGCACGGTATTCCACCGCTCAATCAAGGACTTCATGGTTCAGGGCGGTGACCCGACCGGCACCGGCGCTGGCGGCCCCGGCTACAAGTTCGATGACGAGCCGGTCACGCGCGACTACAAGCGCGGGACGCTGGCGATGGCCAACGCCGGCCGCAACACCAACGGCAGCCAGTTCTTCATCATCCACAAAGACTACCCGCTGCCGAAGAACTACACGATCTTCGGGCAAGTGACGGGCGGCCTGGAAGTGCTGGACGCGATCGCTACGGCGCCAGTGACCGCCGGCCCGACCGGCGAGCTGTCGAAACCAGTCGAGCCAGCTCGGATCACGAAGATCGAGGTTCGGGAGGGCTGAGCTGGCGACCCCGCCGGTCGATCGCGCTCAGCCGCCGAAGATCGCTCGCCCGATGCGCACGATCGTCGCGCCCTCGGCGATGGCGACCGCGTAGTCGTTGCTCATACCCATCGACAGGTCCGGCAGATCGAGCGTCGGATGGACGTCCACCAGCCGGTCGCGCAACTCGCGCAGCCCAGCGAAGACGGGCCGCACCACCGCCGCATCGTCGACGAGCGGCGCTACCGTCATCAGTCCGCGCAGGCGCAGCTGTGGCTGGCGCGCCGCATGCAGCGCCAGCGCCTCGGCTACCTCGGGCGCCGCGCCCTGCTTAGCTGCCTCGCCGCTGATATTGATCTCCAACAAGATGTCAATGCGTGCCTGAGTGCGAGCAGCATGGTGCTGGAGCGCGTCGATAAGGTGCGCGCTGTCGACCGAGTGGACGATCGAAAAGAGGCGAACGGCGTCGCGCGCCTTGTTCGTCTGGAGATGGCCAATCAGGTGGAGTGTGAGGTCATCGGGACGGCCGTCGGCGAACTTGCCCTGCGCCTCCTGGACGCGGTTCTCGCCGACATCGCGCAGACCAGCGGCATAGGCTTCGTCGACGATCGCGCGCGCCGTGCCCTTTGAGACACCAACGAGCGTCACAGCGTCCGGAGCACGCCCGCCGCGGGCTGCCGCGTCGGCGATGCGCTCGCGCACGATCGCCAGCCGTGCCGCCACCGTTGATGCTGCCATCGCCACTCGCTCCCCTATACCAGCGCGATGATCGCGCCGAACAGCCCGCGGGTCGGCCCCTCGGCGCGGTGCGAGAAGAACAGGTCGTTGCGGCAGCGCGTGCAGACGCCAGCAACCTCCACATGGGCGGCGGCCAGACCGGCGCGCAGCAGCGCCAGCCGGTTGGCGGCCCACAAATCAAGCGTGGGGTTGTGGGCGGCCGGTCCTGGCCGCAGCACGCCATCGCCGTAGCGGGCCGCTGCCACCGTCGCGACCTCCATGCCGACGGCGTAGCAGCACGGCCCGATCGACGGTCCGATGCCGGCCAACAGATCGGCCGGCCGCGACCCGTACCAGTCCGTCATCGCGGCGACGACCGCCTCGGCCATGCCGGCGACCGTGCCGCGCCAACCGGCGTGAGCGACGGCGACGGCCCGCCGCGCGGGGTCAACGACGACGATCGGCACACAATCGGCAAACACGGCCAGGAGCGGCACGCCAGGCGCGTTCGTCGCCAGGGCGTCGGCTTCCGGCAGCGTCTCCATCGCCAGCGCGCCACGCCCACGCCGCACCGGCTCCACCCGCTCGACGGCTGTGCCGTGCACCTGGCGGGCGAGGACCAGATCGCGCGCGGCGACGCCGGTCCGATCGCTCCAGCGGGCCCGGGCTGCCAGGACGGTCGCCGCGTCCGGGCCACGGGCGAACGACAGATTGCCGGCCAGGCCCGGACCGTCGCGCGTCGTGACGCCGTGACGCAACCAGTCCAGCGTCGCCAGAGCGCCGAAGCGCAGCGGCTGACCGAGCCGGGGCGATGCGCTCTGCTCGGCTGCGGCTGGCAACACAGCGACGCTCCTCCGTGCGGCGCGCGACGCGCACGACCAGCCGTCATCCCGCGCTCGCACTGGTGCTGGCCGGGCCGATTATACGGCAGGTCCGGCCGGCGTGGCCAATGTGCTAAGATGCGGGGCGGTCGTGGTGCGGTGGGCGCGGATTGGGCGCGAGGAGGCGGGTGATGAAGGTCGGGTTTATTGGGCTGGGCAAGATGGGCCGGCCGATGACGATCAACCTGCTGAAAGCCGGCTTTCCAGTGGCAATCAACAATCGCAGCCAGGGTGTGGTCCAGGAGTTGGCGGCCGAGGGCGCTGAGCCGGCGGCCAGCCCGCGCGCCGTGGCCGAGGCTGCGGATATCGTGCTGACCTGCCTGCCGACGACCGAGACCGTCGAGAGCGTCTACACCGGCGCGGACGGATTGCTGCCGGCACTGCGTCCAGGGCAGATTCTGATCGACCATTCGACCGTCAGCCCGGCGCTGAGCCGTCGCTTCGCGGCACAGGCGGCGGCGGCCGGTGGTGGCTTCCTCGACGCGCCGGTGAGCGGTGGCCCGGCCGGCGCGATCGCCGCCACGCTGACGATCATGGTCGGCGGCGATCAGGCGACGTTTGACCGAGCGTTGTCGGTCTTGCAGGTGCTCGGCAAGAACATCCACCTGATTGGGCCGTCCGGCGCCGGCTCGATCATCAAGCTGACCAACCAGTTGTTGGTGGCGATTCATACCGCGGCCTCGGTCGAGGCGGCCGTATTCGCCGTTAAGGCCGGCGTCGATCCCCAGATGGTGAAAGACGTCATTGGCACCAGCTTCGGCGGCAGTGCCATGCTGAACCGCAACATCCCGCTGTTTGTCGATCGGAAGTTTGGCGGTGGCACGCCGACGAACCTGATCCTGAAAGACCTCGGGCTCATCCGGGAGGTCGTCAACCAGCTTCAGTTGCGGACGCTGATGGTGAGTCAGGCCGAGCAGGTCTTTGCCGAGGGTCGGGCCGCCGGACTGGGCGATCTGGACATGTCAGGACTGGTGCAGGCGCTGGAGCGCCTGTCCGGCGTCGAAGTCGGGCGGCCGTAGCGGTCGCGGGCGCGGGTGGCAGGAGGACGGGCCGGCGATGCCCCAGGCGCGACGAGCCACCGCAATTACTTGGCGCGTGCGTGACGCGCCGCTGGCCGCCGTCTGCCGGCGGGTCAGCTTCGCCGCCGCCTGCCATTTCTGGATGGTGGACCAGGCGCCGCGCCGGTTGCCCCATGATTGACCGGCCGTCGCGACTGATTGCCACGGACCTGGATGGCACGCTGCTGCGCCGTGACGGGACGGTTTCGCCGCGCACGCGCGCGGCACTGGACGACGTGGCACGAGTGGGGTGGCAGCACGTCATGGTCAGCGGGCGACCGCCGCGGCGCGTGCGCCTGGTGGCGGACCAAATAGGCGCTGGCGGGCTGGCGATCTGCTGCAATGGCGCCCTCATCTACGACCTGGCCGATGGCTTGATCCTGCATCACCGGCCGCTGGCGACGGACCACGCGCGGGTGCTGGTGCATGGACTGCGGGCGCGACTGCCCGGGATCGCCTTCGCGGTCGAGCGGGGGCTGGTCTTCGGCGCCGAGCCGCACTACG
Source organism: Chloroflexota bacterium (assembly GCA_020849725.1). Next base: position 13,218 of record JADLAZ010000003.1, on the reverse strand, counting down.
TGGCGCAGCGCCAGGGACGTGTCGAGCGGGTCAGCTGGCAGGACGATGCGCTGGCGCTGTGCGCGGCGCCGCTGACAAAGCTGATTGCCTACCATGCCGGCACGCCGATCGAGGAACTGCGACAGATGGCGCTGGACCTGGCCGGCGATGCCGTCGACGCGACGTACTCCGGCGCCGACTTCCTGGAGATCGCCGCCGCCGGCGCGGACAAGGCGGCGGCGCTAGCCTGGCTGTGCGAGCGCCGCGGGCTGACGGCCGACCATGTCGTCGCCTTTGGCGATATGGTCAATGATCTGGCGATGCTGCGCTGGGCCGGTCACAGCGTGGCTGTGGCCAACGCGCACCCGGCCGTCCTGGCCGTCGTCGATGAGGTCACGGCCGACCACGATGCGGACGGTGTGGCGGCAGTCATCGAGCGTCTGCTGGCGAGCAAGTAACAACAGCAAGGAGGCGGCATGGCCACCGGCGCGAAGCTGCTAGTCGATGGGCTGGCGCGACTTGGCGTCGAGCGCCTGTTCACGCTGTCCGGCAACCAGATCCTGACGATCTATGACGCCTGCCTGGATGCCGGCATCGCCGTGACCGACACCCGCCACGAGGCCGCCGCCGGCCACATGGCCGAAGCGTGGGCGCGCCTGCGCGACGTGCCGGGGGTCTGTCTGGTCTCCGCCGGGCCCGGCCACACCAACACGATCACCGCCAGCGCCAACGCGCTGCGCAACGAGGTTCCGTTGCTCTGGCTCAGCGGTGGCAGCGACACCCGCCACGACGGCCGCGGCGGCTTCCAGGAGCTGGACCAGGCGGCGCTGGCGACACCGGTGTGCAAGGCGGCCCGGCGCGTCACACGGGCAGGCGACATGGCCGAGGCGCTGGCCTGGGCCTGGCGGACGATGCTGACCGGCCGACCTGGCCCGGTCCACCTGACCGTGCCGTCTGACGTGCTGGCGGCGGCAACCGATGCCGTACCACTGGACCTGGCTGCCTGTCTGCCAGTGGCGCGGGCGGCCGCCGCGGCCGATGTGGCCGCCGCGGCCGAGCGACTGCACCGCGCCGCGCGCCCACTTATCGTCGCAGGACCGCCGGCACGCGGCGCGCGTCTCGGGGCGGCGCTGGCAGGGTTAGCCGAGCGGCTCGGCGCGCCACTGCTGGTGCTGGATAGCCCGCGCGGCCTGACCGACCCGGCGCTCCACGGCGCCGGCCAGGCCGTGCCTCTGGCCGATGCCGTGCTGGTGCTGGCCCCGCGCGACTTCGCCCTCGCCTTCGGTGGGCCAAAGGCGCTAGCGGCGGACGCCATCTCCATCGCGATCGAGCCGGATGCCGACGAGCTGGCGTCCGGCAGGGTCCTCGTCGGAGACGCGCTGACCGTCGTGCGCCAGCTGACCGATACCCTGCCGGCTCAAGCGGCGGATCGGTCGGCCTGGCGGGCGCAGATCGACGAGTTGCGGGCCGCCGGTGAGGCCCGGCACGCGGCAGCAGCGACGTCGATGGCAACGCCGATCCATCCGCTGCGCGTCGCCGCCGAAATGCGCGCCCTCCTGCCGCCGGCCGCGTCAGTCAGCATTGATGGTGGGAGTTCGCCCAGTGGGCGCGCTGGGGCATGGGTGGCGCGGACGCGGTCGGACTGGTCAACGGCAAGTTCGGCATGCTCGGGCCGGCAATCCCGTTTGCGATCGCGGCTCGGCTGGCCCGGCCGACTCAGCCGTCGGTCGCCTTTGTCGGTGACGGCACGGCCGGCTACCACCTGATGGAATTGGACACGGCCGTGCGGCACAGTGTGCCGCTGGTCGTCGTCGTGGGCAACGACGCCGCCTGGGCGGCCGAGAGACACCGGCAGGTGGCACTCTACGGTGCCGGGCGCGTCGTGGCGGCCGACCTGCTGCCGGCGCGCTACGACGACGTGGCGCGCGCGCTGGGCGCGCACGGCGAGTTCGTGCGCGCACTGGCTGAGCTGCGCCCGGCGCTGAAGCGCGCGTTGGAGTGCGGTCGCCCGGCCTGCGTCAATGTGCTGATTGCGAGCGTGCCCAGTCCGGCCGACCCGGTGTGAGAGGGCGTCGCTGCCTTCGGCGGTGCAGCCGCACCGCCGTCGACGCTCATGGCAACGCCGGTCAGGCAGGTGGTCTGCACGACGGCCTCTGGTTGCCAGCTCTCACGGTCGGCCCCGCGTGCGGGTGACATCGGGCACAATCAGGCAGCCGGGTCGGCGCGGCCGGCATGTCACCAGCAACCAGGAGGCGGCTTCCATGACCGGCTCGCTCACGTTGACCGACGTTGACGCATTCATCGCCACGCGCCACCAGTCCTTGCTTGATCGGCTGTTCGACTACCTGCGCCGGCCGAGCATCAGCGCCCATGGTCACGGCATCGACGACGTCGCGTCGTACATCGCCGGCGTGATGCGGCAGATCGGGCTGACCACCGACATCCTGCCGACCGGTGGCTGGCCGGTCGTGATCGGCGCCTGGCATGGTGCGCCGGGGCGGCCGACTGTGCTGCTCTACGGCCACTACGACGTGCAGCCGCCCGACCCGCTTGACGCCTGGGTGACGCCGCCGTTCGAGCCGGCGCTGCGCGACGGTCGCATCTACGCCCGGGGCGCTGGCGACAATAAGGGCCAGCACTTCGCCAACCTGCTGGCGATCGAGGCACTGCTGGCCACCCGTGGTGCGCTGCCGTGCAACGTGACGGTGCTGCTCGAGGGCGAGGAGGAGGTCGGCAGCCCACACATGCCGGAGGTTGTGGCGCGCTACCGCGATCGGCTGCAGGCCGACCTGGTGATCACTAGCGATGGCCCGGTCGACGAGTCGGGACGCTCGCGCATTCTGTTCGGTGTGCGCGGCGTCCTGAGCTTTGAGTTGCGGGCGCGCGGAGCGAATCGCGACCTTCACTCCGGCAACTGGGGCGGTGTTGCGCCGAACCCGCTGTGGACGCTCATCCACCTGCTGGCGAGCATGAAGAACGAGCAGGGCGAGATTACGATTGGCGGCTTCTACGACCGCGTGCTGCCTCTGACGGCCGACGAGCGGCGGGTGCTGGCGGTGCAGCCCGTCGACGAGGCCGCGATCCGAGCGCAGCTGGGCCTGGCCACCTTCGACGCACCACCCGGCCGCGGCTACGCCGAGCGCCTAGCCGCCTGGCCGACGCTGACGGTCAACGGCCTGCACGGCGGCTACGGCGGCCCCGGCTCCAAGACCGTTCTGCCGCACGAGGCGGTTGCCAAGTGCGACATCCGGCTGGTGGAGGCGCAGACGGTGGACGACATCTGGGCCAGGGTCGTCGCGCACGTGCAGCGCCACGCACCGTCGGTCGAAGCAGTGCTGCAGTGTGGCATGGAGCCGTCCAAGACGCCGCTGAATTCCCCATGGGCCGTGCCCATCCAGCGGGCAATGGTGGTGGCGCAGGGTGCGGAGCCGCTGCTCGTGCCAGCGCTGGGCGGCAGCCTGCCGGACTACGTCTTCACCAAGACGCTCGGCATCCCCGCGTTCGGCGTGCCCTACGCGAACGCCGACGAGGGTAACCATGCCCCGAACGAGAACCTCGAGGTCGATCGGTTCTTCGGCGGCATCCGGACCGGCGCGGCGCTGCTGCTCGCTCTGGCGGAGGAAGCCTGAGAATGCATCGCGGCGGCGCGGGCATGGGTGAAGCCAGCGCCGGTGGCCGGCGTCCTGATGCTGAGGGAGTCCTCGACTCGGTACACTTGTTCTGGTGCGTGTGGTGGCGGTGAAGGGAGAGCCATGGTTCCGCTGGAGTTGAGCCTGCACAACTTCCTGTGCTACCGCGAGGGTGTGCCGCCGCTGGCGCTGGCGGATGTGCGGCTGGCTTGTCTGACCGGCGAGAACGGCGCCGGCAAGTCGGCGCTGCTCGACGCGATGACCTGGGCGCTCTGGGGCCAGAGCCGCTGCGCCAGCGACGTTGACCTGATCCATCTCGGCGCAAACGAGGCGAGGGTGGAGTTCACCTACCGGTTGGGCGAGCAGGACTACCGTGTCAGCCGCCGGCTGCGCCGGGGCGCCGCCACGCGCGCAGGCGGCGTCGGCGCAGCCCGGACCTGGCTCGATCTGCAGACACTCGACACCGATGGCGTCTGGCGCTCGCTCAGCGGCGACGGCGTGCGCGAGACGCAGGCGCGTATCATCGACTTGCTAAAGATGGAGTATGACACGTTCATCAACTCGGCCTTCCTGGTCCAGGGACGGGCCGACGAGTTCACCACCAAGCCGGCCGGCGAGCGCAAGCGTGTGCTGGCCGATATCCTGGGCCTGGGCGTGTACGACGGTCTCGAGCAGCGGGCGCGCGAGCGGGCACGTCACCTCACCGACGATGTGCGCGCGCTCGAGGCTGATTTGGCGCGATTGCGACAGGTTGTCGCCGGTGAGGCCGACTGCCTGAGCGAAGAAGCGCGCCAGCAGGCGGCGCTGGCGCAGGCCGAGGCGCTGGTCGAGCGCCTGACCGGCGAGCACCAGGCGGCACACCAGCAGGTCGCCATGCTGGACCAGCAGGAGCAGCATCTGCGGTTGCTGGAGGCGCAGCGTCAGAAAGATGACGGCATGGTGCGCCAATTAGCCGGAGTCGTCGCTGGCGTCGAGCGCGATCTGGCGGCGCTGACGGCGCTGCTAGCGCGCCGCGACGAGATCGAGGCCGGCGCGGACGAGTTGGTGGCGGCGCAGCAGCGGCGGGCGGCGCTCGACCGCGCGCTGCGGGCGGTTCGGGCGCTGGAAGAGCAGCGCCATCGCGCCGAGCGGGCAGTCGAGCGGGCGCGCGACGACCTGCTGCGCGACCAGCGCGACAAGTCGCGACGCCTGAGCGACCTGGACGCGGTGGCACGCACCGTGCCGGCGCTGGAGGCGAAGCGCGAAACGCTGGCGCGGTCGGCGACCGAAGCGACCCGCCTGACTGGTGACATCTCCGCACTCCAGGAGCAGCAGCAGCGCCTGCACGGCCAGGCCGCCGAGTTGACCGGCGCGAACGGGAGCCTGATGGCCGAGATGAAGCGTCTAAAGGTGCGGATGGAGCAGTTGGAGGCCGCCGGCGCCGTTTGTCCCGTCTGCAATCGTGCCCTCGGTCCGGACGATCAGCAGCGGGCGCTTGACGACGACCGGCGCGAGGGCCAGCAGCTGAAGGAGCGCTACCGAGCGAATGAGGTCCAGGTCGCTGCGCTTGCGGCGGAGGTCGCGCGCTGTGTCGAGGAGGTCAAAGAACTCCAGATGCGGCGCGACCGGGCCGAGATCGAGGCGCGGCATGAGGCGCGCCTCGCCGAGCAGTTGGACCAGGCCCGGCAGGCGCAGGCCGAGCAAGCGGCGCTGCAGGTGGCGCTGGTCGACGTCACCGAACGGCTCCAGCGCGAGGCGTTCGCCGTCGAGGATAGGGCGACGCTCGGGCGGCTGACGGCCGAGATCGCGGCGCAGCAGTTCGACGACGCCGCGCATCAGGCGGCCGCTGCCGCCGAGCAGCGGCTGGCGCCCTTCGCCCAGATGCGCCTAGATGTGCGTGCGGCCGCGCAGCGGCGCCCAGAAGAGGAGGCGAAGCTCGCGAACTACCGCACGATGCAGGCAGAATTGACCGAGCGGCTGGCACGGGACGTGGCGACGGTGGCGATGCTGCGCCAGACCGTACAGCAGGTGCCGGCGCTGCGGGCGCGCGAGGCTGACCTGGCCAGTCGGCTTGAGGCCACACGCCGGCAGAGGGCCGACCTGGAGCGGTCGCTTGGCCGAGTCCAGGTGCAACTGGATACCTGCCGTCAGGCGCGCGAGGGGCTGGTGACGGCCGAGGGCGAGTGGCGTCATCTGACCGACGAGCGCGAGATGCTCAAAGAACTGAGCGAGGCCTTTGGTCGGAACGGCATTCAGGCCATGATCATCGAGACTGTCGTGCCGGAGTTGCAGGACGAGGCCAACGAATTGCTCGACCGGATGCCGGGCAACACGATGCGGGTCGAGTTTCGGACGCAGCGCGGCACGCGCGCCGGTGAAGCGCGCGAGACGCTGGACGTAATCATTCGTGACGAGGTGGGCGAGCGCCGCTATGAGAACTACTCTGGCGGCGAGCAGTTCCGCGTTAATTTCGCCATTCGGGTCGCGCTGAGTCGACTGCTGACCCGCCGTGCCGGCGCACAGTTGCAGTTGCTGATCGTCGACGAAGGCTTCGGCACGCAGGACGCGCGCGGGCGCGAGGGGCTGATTGAGGCGATCCGCTCGGTCGAGTCGGTCTTCTCGACCGTGCTGGTGATTACACACCTGGCCGACATCCGCGATGAATTTCCGACCCAGGTCGAGGTGACGAAAGGCGTGGACGGCTCGACGATCCTCGTGCGCTAGCGCGCCTACGGCAGCAACTCGAGCCAGGCCAGCCGCACGCCGAGCAGGCGCGTGTCGGCCGACAGGCCATGCTCGCTCGGCTGCCAGGCGGCATTGCGCAGCCACACGATCGCCTGCCCGGTTGGCTGATCCGGGAGGGCATCGGCGGGGATGGTGATCTCCACGGTCGAGAAGCCCTCACCGAGCGTGACCGTGCCGAGCAGCGGCGCGGTGCGGTCGTTCTGCCCGCGCGCCAGGTAGAGACTGAGTTGGGCCGGACCGAGCGCCGCTGGCCGGACGCCGCCTGCCAGGTGCAGCCGCAGGTGCAGCGGGCCGCGCGTCGCTGGCCAGGGGATGCGCAGCATGGCGTCGCCATTCGTCCAGCGGTAGGCGACGCCGCTGGCATCGATCTCGCGACCGTACCAGCCGATGACGGTCGCTAATTCGTCGCCCGGGCCGGTCTGGTAGCGGAACGGCGGCCCCGGCAAAGGCGAGCCGGTGGCGCGGTGCAACTCGTAGATCGTGTACTCCAGGCTGTTTGTTTGAATATTGAACGGTTTCTGATCCTCCAGTCGCTCTAGCTCACGCAGCGTCAACCCGATCGTGCCAATTGGCTCGGGCTGGTAATTCGGCAGGAGCAACTTGCCGCCGTTCGTGCCCAGCGCCAGCCGAATGCGCCGTCCCGCGCGCTGCTGCTCGTCGAGCCAGGCTTCGATCAGGTCGCCGCGCGGGTTGTTGGTGCTGACGACGAGCGCATCCAGGCCGTGAAAGAAGCGCATCGGCGTCGCCAGCTTGTGCGGCTCGTCGCGATGGCCAGCGAACAGGATGATGTCGGTCGGCGCGAACTGGCCGGCGACGGCGGCGATCTGGTCGCGCACACCACCGTTCTCGATGTGACTGGCGATAGTACGGCCGGTGGCGACGAAGAACAGCAGCAGCGCACCAAGCGCGGCGGCGCCAGCGACCTGGCCGACGCGCCGCCGCGCCAAGCTGGCCGATCGCCAGGAGAGCAGATCGGGAATGACGACGACGATAGCGTAGGCGGCGGCCAGGCAGGCGAAGGGCAGCACGATCGGCACCAGCCGGCGCAGCGAGTAGATGTAGCTCTCGTGCGTGAACGAGGCCAGGCTGAAGGCCAGGCCATACACGCCGGTCAGGCCGAACAGCAGCATCATGCGCTGATCGAAGCGGTAGGCCAGCGCCACCGTGCCGATGGCGGCCAGGACGATGCCGAGTGGCGACAGGTACCAGCCCAGGCGCACCAGGCTGGCTTCCGGACCCGGCGGCACGGGCGCTCCGATATAGCCGGCCAGGTGGGCCGGATTGGCCAGCGCCGACGGCGCGATCAGACCCGGCCGCGCGAGGTAGGCGTAGGCGAGGCCGGCGGCGATGACGGCAGCGAACGTGATCGGCGCCGCTCGTCGCAGCCATGGCCGCGTCACCAGCGCCCACCAGAGGGGGCGCAGGGAGTTGAGGAGGAGCAGCAGCAGCGCCCCAATCGCCGTGAGCGCCACGAGCCGCGCGCGCGCGTCCCAAGCGTCGAGCAGGACATGGTGGTACAGGCCCTCGAAGTAGCCGAGCGCGAAGATGACGATGTGTACCGCCGCGTGCAGCGCCAGCACGACGATGGGCCCAAACAAGGCCCAGTAGGCAGCGTGCCAGCGTCGTGCCAACCAGAGCCAGACTGCCAGCGGCGGCAGGAGCGCGAAGGCGAAGGTGAACTGCGCGTGCGCCAGCGCCAGGCTGCCCAGCGCGATGCCAGCCAGCAGCAGTGGCCCTGTCCGCGGCACAGCCATCCCAGGAGCGGCCAGGCCCCGCCTCGGTTGGCGCGGTGGGTCGTGCGCGGCGACCCAGCCGTACGCGGCGGTGCAGAGCAGCAATTGCAGCAGTGCCTCCGACAGCGACTGGCGCGCAAACCAGATCTGCAGCCCGTTGGCCGACAGGATCAGCAGCGTCACGACGCCGACCCAGGGACCGGCCAGCCGCCACGCGGTCAGGCCAGCCATCAGCGCGCCGAGCCAGGCCAGCGCAGGGGTGGCGAGCAGCAGACCGTCGTCACCAAGGGCGCGGCCGAAGAGACCGAGCCAGGTCGGATACAGATGGAGGAACTGCGGCGTCAGCGTGCCGGCCGGCAGGTCCAGCACGTAGAAGCCAGCCAGCCGCAGGTAGTCCGCGAACGGAAAGCGCCCTTCTGGCAAGCGCAGCATCAAATGTCGGATGGCGCTGTCGCCGCCGGCCGGCGCGATGTCGGGTGTGTCAGTCTGCGCGCGCGGCAGGCGCGCCGCTGGCGCCAGACTGGCCGTGATCGGGTCGTCAATCAGCAGCCGGCCGGTGTGGGCGATCGACGCGCCAGTGTTGGCGTAGACGCCAGCGTCGGTACCGCCAACGACCGTCTCGTGGGGCCGCGCGAACAGCAGCAACGCCGCCACCGCGATGGCGGCGAAAGCGGCATCGGCCGGCGTCCACGCAACCGGGTCCGGTCGCAGGCTGTGCCGGCGGCGCTGAGCGATGGTGGCCAGGCCGGCCGTCGTCAGGCCGACGAGGAGGGCGAGCAGCGGCAGGTGCAGTTGGCCGACCTCGACCAGCAACAGCGCCAGCCAGCCCGTGACTAGCACACCGGCCACGACCGCGACGACCACTGGCTCGACCGGCGACCCGCGCTCGCGCGGCCAGTCGATGAGCGCCCGCACGGTGACCCAGCCGGGCGCCACCACCAGCGCCGCCAGCAGGAGCCCACTGACGAGCGTCGTCATGGCCGGGCGCGCGAGTGATGCACCGGCTGGCCGGGACAGCAGGCGGCGCTCATGGTCGCTCGACCCGCGGTGGTGGCTCGGGCTTGTCAAACTCGTAGTTGATGACGTCGTCGACGAGGCCCAGCTCGATGCACTCTTGCGGCGACAGGAACTTGTCGCGGCCGTTGTAGATGAACTCGCGCCACCAATCGGGGTCGTGCAGACCGGTGCGCTGGGCGAAGAGCTTGCCGATGACCATCTGATAGTGGTTGGCCAGTTTCAAGTAGTCCTTGAAGACCTTTTCGTCCTCGCCGGCCAGTAGCCACTGCGTGCCGTGCAGCATCAGCGTGGAGAACTCGCCCATCAACCGGCGGTCGCCGGCCTGGAAGAGGATCGCGCCCATCGAGTAGGCGTAGCCAGTGACGACCGTGTGGATCACCAGGCCGTACTGGCGGCGGATGCGCGCCATCATCTCGATCATTGCCAGCCCAGCGCCGACAGCGCCGCCACCGGAATTGATGTAGATCGTCAGTGGCAGGTCGCGTCGATTTCGGCGCTCGATGGCCATCAGCAACAGGCTCTTGCTGAAGCGGTCGGCCTCGACGTCGTTGATCTCCGATACGAAGGCCACGCCGGCGCGGTCGAGATCGGCGCGGCGCTCGGCATAGCCGCGCAACATATGCTCCAGATCCACTGGGCTGGACATGCCGACACCACCCCTCCGCGACGAGTGCCACCGCTGCCGGGCGATTATAGCGTGTCGCGCGCGGTGCTGGTCACAGCGAGCCGAGCAGTATCCGCGGCCCGGTCGGCTGCTCGCTACCGCCGGCCGGCTCGAGCGAGATGCCCACCGCCTCGAAATGGTCCAGCGGCACGGCCGGATCTAGCACGGCATAACCGGTGCCACGGTCGTCGATGCGTAGCAGCCCGGCATTGACGACGCCATCCTTGCCACGCAACCAGACCTGATAGGCGCGTCCAGGCTCAAGGCGGGGCAGGTCACTGGCGACGAGCATGCCCTGCCGGCGCTGAGGATCCAGATAGACCCTGCCCCGGGCGTCGGGCGCGGCATCGCCACCCTGCATCGGACGCTCGACTAACGTCGGTGACATCAGGACGTAGAGGGCGTCGCGCTGGCGACCGATCTGGTCGCGCAGGCGCAAGTTGTCGGCGGCCTGGCGGGCCACCTCACCCTGCAGCTGCCAGACCCAGCCTCCCAGGCCAAGCACTCCGAGCAGGCACAGGCCGCTGACCACCGCTGCGACCTGGCCGATCGACCAGCGCCAGCGTGGGCGGGGAAGCGCGGCTCGCGGCGCCCGCGCCGCGACCGGCAGGGCGCGGATGCCGGCCGCTGCCGCCAGCACCCGGCCTCGCAGGGCGGGTGGTGGCTCCAGTTGCGGTGCGGCCAACCAGATCAGGGCGGCTGCCTCCTGCAAGTCGCGCAGCATCTGGCCGCAGCGCGGGCACAGCGCGGCGTGCTGCTCCACCGCCGGCCGTGACGCGGGTGACAGTGAGCCGTCGACGTAGGCGTCGATTTCAGTGGCAAACTCGGCGCAGGTCACGGTGCGCTCTCCAATCGGCCGTCCGGCGTCAGCGCCGCGCGCAACTTCCGGAGACCGAGGCGCAGTCGGGTCTTGATCGTTCCCAGCGGTTGCCCGGTGCGGGCGGCGATTTCGGTATGGGTGAGACCACTCAGCAGCGACAGCGACAGAGCTTCGCGTTGCTCGACAGGCAGATCGCGCAGCGCCAGCCGGATCGACTCGACCTCTAGCCCGAGGACGACGTGATCGGCTGGATTGGCCAGGTAGTGTGGATCGGCGGTCAGGTCGAGCGCCAGATCGCGCTGATCGTCGCTCACACGGCGCCGCAAGTCGGTCGATCGGCTCCGCAGCGTGTCGATTGCTCGGTGGTGCGTGACGCCGAGCAACCAGGGCAGGAAGCGACCGCGGTCCGGCACGTAGACGTCGGGCCGGTTCCAGATGGTGATGAAGACCTCCTGAATGACATCCTCGGCCAGTCCCTGGTCATTGAGGAGGCGAATAGCCAGCGAAAAAGCCGGCCGCGCGTAGCGATCGTACAGGGCCGCCAGCGCGGCCTCGTCACGCAAGTGCAGGCGCTTGATCAGTTCGTCGTCGGTCGTGCGCTCGTGACTCACGCCCGTCCCTGATGACGTGCCGGCCGGAGCCGCTCGCGCCACATCATGTATACGACCTGCTCAGGATGCCCAGATGCACTCGCCAGCGGTGTGAACGGTCCGGTGTGTGGCGGCAGCGTGGACCGCAGCGATCACTGCGTCACCGGATACCCCGCCGCCTCTATCACCTTGATGAGTGCCGACTCGGCGGCCGGCTTTTGATAGCGAACCCGCACCTCGCCATCGTCGGTGGTCACATCGATCTTCAGTACACCCGTGACATCCTCAAGGCGGGCGGTGATGATCTCGACCGCGTCCAGATCGGTGGCGGTGGGCACGATAAAAATCCGTGTCGGCACAGGTCCATCCCTCTCCACGACCGATTTGTTGGGACGTCGCTCCGAGACGCGGCACGGCGCGGTCGCATTATACGCGCCAGTGGTCGCTCCCAGTTTACACCGGCGCCCGCAGCGTGGGCAGGATGTCGATGGCGACGCCCTCCATCACTGCGAAACCGGCTGGGTCGGGGGCGTCGATCAGGAACTCATTGACCCCCACCTCGCGGTACGGGTTGATGGCGTCGAGAAAGCCCTGCGGTGAGGCCCATGGGTCGGCCGGCATGACACTGGCCCAGCCGTAAAGCGAGCGCACGATCGTGGCCGGGTCGCGACCGATCGCGGCGCAGGCCTCGTCCAGTGTCTGGTTGCGCTGGCGCATCTCGTCGACCGTGCCAAACGAGTTCCAGGCGTCGGCGTGCTGTGCGACGATGCGCATCATGCGCGGGCCGTGGGCGCCGAGCATGAGCGGCGGGCGCGGCCACTGCAGCGGCGCCGGCCGGAACGGCGCGTCGGTCACCTGGTAGTAGCGACCATGGTAGGTCGTGATCTCCTGGCGCAGCAGCAAGTCGACGAGCTCAACTGCCTCGCGGAAGCGATCCACGCGCTCGGCTGGCGGTGGGAACGCCAGCCCAAACTTGTCGTGCTCTGGCACGTACCAGCCCGCGCCGAGGCCGATGTCCAGCCGGCCGCCGGAGATGTGATCGACGGTGACGGCTTCCTTGGCCAGCAGCGCCGGGTGGCGAAAGGTGTTGGAGCTAACCAGCACACCAAGCCGGATCCGCTCGGTGGCCGCTGCCAGTCCGGCGAGCAGCGTCCAACCCTCCAGGTACGGACCGTCCGGTCGGCTGGGCTGGATAAAGTGATCGCAGTCCCAGAGGCTGTCGTAGCCGAGCCTCTCCACCAGTTGCGCCCGGTCGCGATACTCGGGCCAGCTCAGGTTCTGGTCGATGCAGATGCCAACGCGGACCGGGTGAGCCATGGTGGTCTCCTTGCTACTCCAGTGGGGCACGATCGGGCATCAGTCGATCGGCTGCCGGCCGGCGAGGCCAGCGTCCAGGTCGTGCCAGAAGAGGATGCGTGGCTCGCCCAGCCGCCAGCACAGGTAGACGACGCGGCCCGCGCGCAACGACCGAAAATCAACCAGCCCCGTGCGTGGGTCCTTGACTTCGACGCCCAGCGCCTCGATCGCGGCCAGGGTCTCCTGAATGGCGCTCGTCACCGCCATGAGGTCGGCGCTGAGCGCGGCGGCCTCGCCGGCGCGACCGTTGGCGCGCGCAGCGATGGGAATGCCGGCCAGTGTCGCGCGCCCGCGGTCAAGCGCAGCCACCCGGCCGCGCAGGTCGTGCAGCAACTCGGACAGGCGCGGCAGCAGCGCCTCGGCATCCGCGCGGGTGAAGAGGCGGTCCACACGCTCCTCCTGCCGGTCGCGCACCGATCCGACCCGGACTGTGGCAGCCGCCGCTGGTTGTGTCAAGATGACCGCCGGGCGCCGTCTGACGCGCGTTGACATGACTCCGGGGTGGCAGTAAGATTCCACCAGCCACCCCGGCTGACCAGCGTCGTCATTCGTGGCGACTGGTCGTGGTGGAGGACACCTGAGGAGGCAGTTGCGCGATGGCCTACATCATCACCGAGGCATGCATCGGGACCAAGGACAAGTCCTGCGTCGACGTCTGCCCGGTCGATTGCATTCATGGCACCGACGATGACCCGATGCTCTACAT
>JADLAZ010000002.1 GCA_020849725.1 Chloroflexota bacterium | reverse complement strand
TCGACGACACGGGTAACGACCCGCTGCTGCTGCGCGGCCTGGAGGGCGCCGCGCTGGTCAGCGACGAGGGCGAGGTTCACACCACCACCGGGCGATACGGCGGCATCGGCTACGTCCACGGCGCCAAGGCCGAGGACCCCGATCGCGTGGCGGTCAGCGACATGACAACTGGCGCGATCGTCCTGCTCGATCCGGACACGCTGGCGCCGGTGGAGGGCGGCACGGCGACGATCGGGGCGCGGCTGATCGGGCCGTTCATCGTGCGTGGCAGCGGCGACGACCAGGAGCTCGTGGCCCTGACCGGCGACCTGCCCGCTACCGAGGAGCACCCGGCCACGGCCGGCGGCCTGTCGGTCGTCGACGCGGACGGCTCACAGTGCTCCGGTGACCCGTGCGAGCGCGGACTGGTGCCGCTGCCGGGCGCGCCGACGCTCATCGGCGAGCAACGGATCGCCGGGCTGGTGTACGTGGCCGGCGCGACGGCCGACGGCCGGGCGCAGGCGTGGACGGTGGAGCCGCATTTCGAACGGCGCGGCTCTGGCTCGATCGGGATGGCCGCCTTCGACGCCACCGACCTGTCCGGCGGGCCGCTGGCCATGGCGTTCGACATCGCCGGCACGTCGATGGGCGACGACGCCGGGCGCCTGCTGATCGCCACGGCCGACTCGCGCATCACGACCATCGATGCGGGCAGCAACGCCTTCGCCTGGCGCATCAGCGGCGTCGTCTTCGGCTCGGTCCTGGTGGGACTCATCTACCTGCTGGCGGCCACGATGTTCGGCCGGCGGCGGATCGGCGTGCTGGCCGCGGCGTTCGTGGCCGTCGACGGCATGAGCTACGTCATGAGCCGGATCAGCATGAACGACATCTTCGTGGCCACGTTCATCGTCGCCGCGTACCTCGCCTTCTGGCAGGTCTGGTCGGGGCGCTGGCGGCGCTCGGCGTGGTGGGTCATGCCGCTGGTCGGCGTGCTCATCGGCCTTGCGGCGGCCAGCAAGTGGGTCGGCTTCTACGCGCTGGCCGGCTTGCTGGTGCTGGCGCTGGCCCGCTCGGCGCTCGGCCGCCTGGTGTTGGTGGTGCTGGCGGCGCTGGCGTTTGTGGTGGGCGCCATCGGGGCGCCGTGGCCGTTCCTGCTGGTCATGGCCGCCATCTTCGGGCTGGCCCTGGCCATCACCTGGGTTCGCCCCATCCGCATCGACGGGCGCGAGGCGCTGAGCGCCCTCACGGCGAGCGGCGTGGTGTTGACCGGCATCGGCCTGGCCTTCGCCATCGGCTTCGGGCAGGTGGAGGGCGCGCGCGAACCGCGCGGGGCGGTCGAGCTGGTGTTCGGCATGCTGGCCCGCGGCGCGCAGGTCGGCTGGCCGGCGTGGCTCATGGTCGGCGTCGCTGCGGCCCTGGTCCTGTGGCGCGCGGTGCAGTCGCTGCGCGACCCGCGCTCGGACGCGCGATGGTTCGAGCCCGGCGAGATGGGCGGCTTAGGCTGGGCGTGGATCGGCGCCTGCCTGGTGGTCATCCCGCTGGTCGTCTATGCGCTGGCCTACATCCCGTACCTCCAGCTCGGCCACGACTGGGCCCTGCCCGGCGGCCCCGGCTACGGCTGGTCGCTCGACGAGCTGCACGCCCAGATGTTCGGCTACCACTTCAATCTCAAGGCCGGTCACGACAGCGCATCGCCGTGGTGGAGCTGGCCGCTCATGCTCAAGCCGACCTGGTTCCACATCAGCGGCCCGTTCGACGGCGACCGGCTGGCGGTCATCTACAACGGCGGCAACCCGATCCTGTTCTGGGCCGGCATCCCCGCCCTCGTCGCCTGCGCGGTCTTCGCCTGGAAGCGCCGATCGGCCGCCCTGGTGCTGATCGTGATGGCCTTCGCGTTCCAGTACGTGCCGTGGATCAGGATCGAGCGCGCGACCTTCGCCTACCACTACCTGACCGCCGTCCTGTTCGCCATGATCGCGGTCGCCTATTGCCTCGACGAGCTGCTGCGCCGTCCCGCCTGGCGCGACCTGGCGATCGGATACCTCGTACTGGCCGTCATCGTCGGAGTCCTGATCTTCCCGCTCGGCTCCGCCCTGCCGATGCCGGACTGGTACATCAACGCGGCCCGCGCACTGCCGCCGTGGAACTACAACTTCAAGTTCCCCGGGCCGCCGCAGGGCGACCGCGCCGACCTGATCGCGGCCGGTGCGATCAAGGCCGCCGTCGGCGGGCTGGCGGCCGTGGCAGCCGCGGTGTTCGCCACGCGTGGCCGCGCGTGGTGGGAGCGTCGCCGTTCTGTGCCACCCGCCGGCCAGGGGTGACGCTCAACGGTGCGGTGCCCGGTTACCCGGAGCGCCGCGTGGCGCCCACAAGGATCATCACGCCAACGCCGACGATGACCAGCGGCCACAGGAAACCCCAGTCGAGCTCGGGCAGGCGGTCGCGCAGCAGGAACCAGGCTCCCAGCGCGATCAGGCCGATCCCGACCCAGAAGCCGGGATCGCCGGACGATCGGCGCTCCGGCTCGGACGATGTCGCCACCCTGGTCCCGTCCTCATCGGCGTCGGGCTGGACACCTGGCGCTGCGGGCTCGCCCGCCGCCACTGCTGGATCGCCCGCGGCCGTCGCCTTCGGAGCCTCCGGGACGACGATCCAGGCCACGATGTAGGCGAGGAACGCCAGCCCGCCGGTCAGCGGCACGAGCACCGCCCAGGCGATGCGCACCAGTGCCGGATCGGCATTGATGTAGTCCGCCACGCCGGCGGCGACGCCGCCGAGGATGGTGTCGCGGCGGGATCGATACAGTCGCCGGTTCATGAGCATCCGTCCTCCGGGTTGAGCGTGAAGCTGGCGGCATTGCCTTCGATGCGAAGGCTGATGGCCGGGCTGCCGTCGCCGCGACGCCAGGTGTCGCCGGTCCGCTGAAGGCCGCTCGAGTCGAGGTTGTGGCTGAACGTGATGTTCGTGTCGGTCAGCGTGATCGCGATGCCCACGCCATCGGGCACGCACAGCGCCAGCGAGCCGGCGTTGATCGAGGCCGATCCGTCGAGGGCCGTGCTCGCATCGGTGCTGATCGAGACCGAACCGGCGTTGCCGTCGATCGACAGCCCCCTGACCGATGCGCCACCCAGCGACAACACCACGCTGCCGGCGTTGGCATCGATCTCGAGCTCGGACAGGTCGGCATCGGCCAGGTCAATGGTGCTCGAGGCGGCGTTGGCATCGATCTCCATGTCCAGCGTCACGTCCTGCGGCAGCACGACCGACCAGTCCTGCCGGCCGCGATCGAAGCCCGGGAAGCCACCGTCGGGTGCCTCGACCGACAGCCTGCCGGCGTTGGAGGTCACCCGCGGCGCCCGCGATCCGGCATAGCCGGCATCGACGCGCCAGGCGTTGCCGGCCGCCGTGGTGATCGACAGGTCGCCACAGTTGAAGTCGAGCGATACCTCTGCCCGGTCACCGAACGCGCCGTCCGCCGCCTCGGTCTGGTCCGCCTCGCCACCGCAGCCGATGCTGACCACGTCCGGCCAGCCACTGACCAGCGTGCCCACCAGGCCGCCGATGGCGAGCGCCGTCACCAGTGTTCCGACCAGCGCGAACGGCGTTCGCGAGATGACGATGGATGCGCCGATCAGGATCAGCACGACCGGCCAGTAGCGCCACAGCTCGCGCGCCTGCGCTCCATCGATCCAGCCGGACATGATGGCGAGGGCGACCCCGCCGGCCGTGATGAGAGCCACCCCCCAGAAGACGAGACCGCGGTTGATGTTCACGCGGTGACAATACCGGTGACCGCAAGAGGCTGAACAGGGCCAAATGACCTGTTTCCTCTCCCGGCCGATCGTCGCACGTCCCAGGCTGCGAACTTGGTCGGCAGGTTCGGCGACTCATACTTGTTGTAATACTCGTGGGTACCAGCCACGAGAACCGCCGACCACCTGGGCGCCGGTGATGAACTGGCTTGACACCGATCCGGCCTGCACCGTAGACTCCGCCGGCACCACCGACCGCAGCCGACGCTGCCCGGCGGTGTCCGGCCACCACCACCCAACCCGCACAGGAGCGATCTGATGGCAATGCAGCAGCATCTGCGCTTCACGACGCACCGCGGCGCGCCCACCGGCAGCGCCGATGACGGGAGATCTGTGCCCCCGACGAGGTAGAGCAGAGGCGGCAGGGCCGTCGAGGCAGACACCACG
>JADLAZ010000001.1 GCA_020849725.1 Chloroflexota bacterium | reverse complement strand
GCGCTGCAGTGTCTCGGCGGGGGGATTGACCAGCCTGATGCGCCCGACGATGGCCACCGTGCGCGCGCCCTGGCCCAGCGGCACGATCGACACCGAGCCGTCGCGCGCCACGGCGATGGCGGCATGCGGCGGCACGGCGATCGGCCCGCCGTCGCCGAGCACCGGGTGGCCCGCGCCAGTCTGCAGCAGCCCGGCGCCGTCGACGCGCAGATCGCCGGCGCGCGTATACGCCTCGGTACCGTCCGGCGCCTGCACCGCCAGCCAGCCGGCACCCTGTACCGCGACGTCGAGATCGCGGCCGGTCTGTTCGAGTGCGCCGCCACCCGGATCCCAGCCGACGCTGGTGGCGACGGCGTACACCCGCGACGGCAGTCCGTCACCCGCCACCGCCTGGCTCTGGAACGCCGACAGGTCGGCGCGAAAGCCGGTGGTGCTCGCATTCGCGAGGTTGTGGTTGTTCGCAGCCTGCGCGCGGAGCGTTTCCTTCGCTCCCGACATGGCAACGTAAACCAGGCGATCCATCTTTCAGCTCCCGTTGGATGCGTGCACGGCCGGCCTCAGCGCATGTTGATGATCGTCTGCGTGATCTGGTCCTCGGTCGAGATCATCTGCGCGTTGGCCTGGAAATTGCGCTGCGCGACGATCATCTTCACCAGCTGCGCGGTGATGTCGACGTTCGACTGCTCGAGCGAGCCGGACTGGATCAAACCGAAGCCGGAGTTGCCGGCCTGACCGTTCAACGCCTGACCGGAGGCGAAGGTCTCGGCCCAGTCGGTGTTGCCGATCGACTGCAGGCCCTGCGGGTTGGCGAAGTTGGCGATCGCCACCTGGCCGAGCGCCAGCGAGCGGCCGTTGGTGTAGCGCGCCTGTACGACCCCGGTGGAGTCGATGCTGATGCCGATCAGCTTGCCGGTGGTGTACCCGTCCTGCGTGATGTTGGTGACGCCGAAGCCCTGGCCGAACTGTGTGCTGCGGCCGAAGTCGAACGTCAGGGCCATCGGGTTGGCACCGGTCGTCGGCGTATAGGTGCCGTAGGCGACCTGGCCGTTCGCCGGGGAGGTGAGCGCACCGCTGGCGGAATAGGTCAGCGTCTGCGCAGCGCCGACCGCGACGCCGTCGACGTACAGGTGGCTGTCCCAGGAGTTCGCCGTGGCGTTCTTGACGAAATAGACGCTGCCGGTATGGGCAGCGCCCAGCGAATCGTAGAGCGTCAGGCTGGTGGCGTAGTTGTAGCTGCTGGAATCGGCGGGATCGAAGGTGCCCGTCGTCGGCGGTGCGACATTCGCCGGCAGGTTGTAGACCACTTCGGCCTGCGAGGTCGCCGCCGGGGCGCTGTCGCTGGTCACCAGCCTGAGATCGGACAGCATCGCCGTGTTGAAACTGCCCGAATCGGTCACCGGGTAGACCTGCAGCCGCTGGCCCTCGGTGTTCACGATGTAGCCGTTGCTGTCGGTCTGGAACGCCCCGGCGCGGGTGTAGATGAGCGCACCGGAGTCGCTCAACACGAAGAAACCCTGACCGCTGATGGCGAGGTCGAGGTTGTTGCTCGTCGCCTCGATGTTGCCCTGCGAGAACTGCTGCGCGACGGCCGCGAGCTTCACGCCGTGGCCGGTCTGCGTACGGCTCACGCCCTGCGGCGAGACCGCGAACAGCTCCGCGAACTCGGAGCGCGCCTGCTTGAAGCCGGTGGTCTGCGAGTTGGCGACGTTGTTGGCGGTCACGGCCAGGTCGCTCTGGGCCGCATTGATGCCACTGAGGGCAATGCCGAATGACATGGAAGTACCTCCTTCAGAAGACCTGGGTCACGTTGCCCAGCGCAACGGCACCGAGCTCGCGGGTGTTGAGGACGAGGCCGGCACCGTCCGCGGCGATCGTCACGCTGCCGACGGTGGCGCTGAGCTGCGGTTGCAGCGACACGTTGCTGCCGCCGACACTGGCGACCACCTTGAAGCCGTAGCGGCCGGCGGCGAGCGGCGCGCCGTCGTCGCCGCGGCCGTCCCAGCTGAATCGCTGCAGCCCGGCGGTCTCCGGCAGCGCCATCCGCCGCACCACCTGTCCGGCGGCGTCGTAGATGCCGAGTTCCACCGCGCGCGCCCCGCCCGGCACCTGCACGGCACCATCGAGGGGCGCGTCGCCGCCGTAGCTGGCGGTGGTCACCGGTGCGCTGATGCGGTGGCCGACGAGTGCCGCGCCGGACAGCGCCTGCGAGGAGCGCAGCGAGTCCGTCAGCGTCGCGAGCGAATCCTGCATCGACTGGATGCCCGCGACGGTGCCGAACTGCGCCAGCTGGGCGACGAACGCCGTGCTGTCGAGCGGCTTGAGCGGATCCTGGTTGGTGAGCTGTGTCGACATCAGCTTGAGGAAATCGTTGATGTCGAGCGTGGTCGCATTCTTCACGGCGTGCGAGGTCGCGCCCGTGGAGGGGGTGGTACCGACGGCGGAGGTAGTGGTCATGGCGCTGGCTCCCGGCTATCTCCAGCCTCAGTTCTGGCCGAGCTTCAGCGTCGCCAGCATGAGGCTGCGCGCCGTGTTCAGGACCTCGACGTCGTTCTGATAGGCGCGCGAGGCCGAGATCATGTCGACCATCTCCTCGACGACGTTGACGCTGGGTGCATAGACGTAACCCGCGGCGTCGGCGAGCGGATGGCCGGGCTCGTAGCGCTGCTGCGGCGCGGCGCT